>JANMMQ010000332.1:0-18515 GCA_031373465.1 Ilumatobacteraceae bacterium
CTGGTTGGCCTTGAGGTCCGGATAGGCCTCGCTGAGGGCGAACAGTTGCCGTAGCGCCCCCGTGATCTGGTTGTCGGCCTCAGCCTGGCCCGCGGGTGTTGCGGGCGCGGCGATGGCCGCGTTTCGGGCCCGCACGACAGCGTCGAGGGTGTCCTTCTCGTGGGCCGCGTAAGCCTTGACGGTCTCGACCAGGTTGGGGATCAAGTCGATGCGCCGCTTGAGCTGGACATCGATCTGTGACCAGGCATTTTCGATTTGATTGCGGCGTCGGATCAGCCCGTTGTAGGCGACGATGAGGTAGACGACGATGATGGCGATGACCGCCACGATGATCCAAATCATGAGATCTCCAGGAAAATTTGATGCGCCAAAGGACGCGCTAGTCGGCCATCATACGGCGCCGCCAGCCGTCCCAGAAGGACTCCCGAGTCGGTGGACGGCCGCGCTTTGGGCGATTCGTCGTCAATCGCATGTAGATCTCGGCGTAGTGCTTGGCAAGAGCGGTCATCGAAAAATCCTCCGCCCGGTACGCACCGGCCTTTTGCAGACGAGCAGCCAGCTCCGGGTCGGCGAGCACCGTCCGTAGGGCAGTAGCCAGCGCATCCACGTCTCCGGGCTCGACCAACAGCGCATCCACGTCGTCGGTGGCGACGTTTCGGTAACCGTCGATGCCACTGGCCACGATCGCCGTCTCCGCGGCCATCGCCTCGATCAGTACGACACCGAACGACTCGCCGTACAACGACGGTGCGCAGAACACGTCGGCACCGCGAAGCCGTGCCATCTTGTCGGCATCGGTCAGGCGACCGAGCCATTCGATGCGCTGATCGTCTGCGTAATGAGCGTGCAGGCGAGCCGTGTCGGGACCGCTGCTGCCAACCCACAAACGGACCTCCGGCCCGAGCTGCCGAAACGCCTCGAGCAGGACGACGAGGCCCTTGCGCTCTTCGTGGCGACCGCAGAAGAAGATCGTGGGTCCCTCAGTCGGATGCGCGGGCGCGGATCGGTACGCGTCGAGCTCCACGCCGTTGTAGAGGATCTCGTAGCTCCCGCCGATGTAGCGCCGTACCAGCTCCGCTGCATCCTTCGAGACCGCGACCGCGTGAGCGATGTTGTGCGCGGCCGGCTTGATCATCGGTCGCAGATATTTGTAGCTGGCGCTCTCCCCTGCTGCATGAAACGTCGCCAGCACGGGCGCGGGGTGCAACAACATGGCGGTCTGGGTGGGGCCGGGCGTGAACGGTTCGTGGAGGTGCAGGACGTCGAACTGTTCGTCGCCCAATGCGCGCATGGTGCGCAGCGAACACGACGCATCGGGGGCCAGCGGCGCCATCGAACCGTTGGCAAACGTCGGCAGGCTGTTGCCCAGCGGGGTGACGAACGTCGCCGGCGGTGGCCCGTCGCAGGGCGCGAGCACCCGCACTTCGATCCCCATCTTTCGCAGCTCACGCGCCAGGCCCATTGCCTGGGCCTGCACGCCACCCGGCACGGACAAGCTGTAGGGGCAGACCATGGCCACCCGCAGCAGCCTGCCGTTGCGTCGCGGCCCATCTAACCCGACTTCAGACTCGGCCACGGCCACGGCCACGAACGCTACCCGACCTGGTTGTACGGTCCTGAAGATGACTGCGACGCGCGCCATGCCAGCTCTGGCGGTGATCGGAACACCGACGAAGCGCAACACCATCCTCGAACTGGCTACCGAAGCCGAACGGCGCGGGTTCGCAGGCCTGGCCAGCCCGGGGATTCACGGCAACCTCGCCATGTGCGGATCACTGGCGCACGCGACCCACACGATCCCCTTCTGGACGAGCATTCAACCGATCTACCACAGTCATCCGGTCGAGGTCGCGGTCACCGCCGGGCACCTGCACGAGGTCAGTAGCGGACGCTTCCGGCTGGGACTCGGCGTCAGCCACGAGCCGGCAATGAGCCGCCTCGGGATCGACACCGGCAAACCCCTGCGCGATATTGCCGATTACCTCACGGCGATTCGAGGTGCGACGCGTCCCGCGGGCCAGCTCCCACCGATCTACCTGGCGACCTTGCGAGACAGGATGCTCGACCTGGCCCTGTCGGAGGCCGATGGCGCGATCTGGGCAAACGCGTCGCGTCGTTACATGCCGACGCAGATCGCCCGTGTCGAGGCAGCCGGTCGGGAGCAGTTCTTCCTCGCGAACATGGTGCCAACTGTCATCGACACAGATCTCGATGCGGCCCGCGCGATCCATCGCCGGACGCTCGGCGGATATCTCACCCTTCCGAACTACCGCAACTATTGGAAGCAAGCCGGCTACGAAGACGAGATGCGTGCGATCGAGGAGGCGATCTCCGCCGGAGATCGTGACAGGGTTGCCAGTCTCATGACCGATGAGTGGATCGACGACTGCACCATCGGTGGTTCGCCCGAAGCCGTCCGCGACCGTCTCGACGATTGGCTTTCACTGGGCGTGCTGCCGATCGCGGTGATGTCGTCCACGACTGGAGGCCAGGCCGTCGCGATCGGCGAGCTGTTCGCTGCTTACGCGACCTGACGGTGCCCGTAGTCTGCTCAGCGGGGAGTGGGCTGAGGAGGATCGCCATGCGAGTGACAGTCGACGCCGAAAAGTGCCACGGTCATCAGATGTGTGCGATCGCGTCACCGCAGGTTTTCGGCAGCGACGAGTACGGTAACGCCGTGGTGTTGCTGGATCCCGTCCCGCCCGATCTCGAGATCACGGCTCGCCGCGCGGAAGCAAACTGTCCAGAGCGGGCGATCACCCTGACCGAGGAGATCTGAGCCATATGGGTATCGACGAATCGCGCATCGACTGGCTGTCCGACTACGACATCTTCGATCCCGATTTCGTCCGCGATCCGTATCCGGCGATGAGCGACATCCGCGAGTCCTCCTGCCCCGTCGCCCACACCGCGCGCTGGGGCGGGTCGTGGATGCCGACCCGCTACGACGACGTGGTTGCCGCCGCGCAAGAACACAACGTCTTCACCTCCCGCAACATCATCGTCGTCCCACCTCCGACCGGTCTTTTGGAGGGACCGTACGCGGGCGTCGCTGCTCCACCGATCACGTCCGATCCTCCGGAGCACCATTGGCACCGCCGCACCATCCTGCCGACGTTCGCGCCTCAGGCGGTGGCCAAGTACGAGGACGGCACGCGAGCACTCTGCCACCAGTTGATCGACGGCTTCATCGACTCGGGGCAGGCAGACGCTGCAGCCGGCTACGCCCAGCAGATCCCCGTCCGTGTCATCGCGGCGATGCTCGGAGTCCCGCTGGAGATGGCCGACGAGTTCACGTCATGGGTGCGCGGCGTGCTCGAGATGGGCCTCATGGATCCGAAGATTCGGGTCGAGAACAGAATGAAGATCCTTGGCTTCTTCCGAGCCCAGCTCGATGATCGCAAGGCCAACCCGCGCGAGGACGATCTCATCACAGACCTGCTCAACACGCGGGTGGATGGTGAGCTCGTCTCGGAGGACTACGTGATGGGTGTCTGCAACCTCATGTTGGTTGCCGGCATCGACACGACATGGTCGGCGATCGGATCATCGCTGTGGCACCTCGCGCAACATCGCGAGCACCGCAAACAACTCCGCGAAGAACCCGACATCTGGCCGACGGCGATCGAGGAACTGCTGCGTGCATACTCGCCGGTCACGATGGCGCGCATCGTCGATCACGACACAGAGTTTCAGGGTTGTCCCATGCACGCCGGTGACCGAGTCCTGATGTCTTTTCCCGCGGCCAACCGCGATCCTCGCCAGTTCGACAATCCCGACGACGTCATCCTCGACCGTGAGCACAACCGCCACATCGCTTTCGGTGCGGGCATCCACCGTTGCGCAGGGTCGAACCTTGCCCGTCTGGAGCTGCGAGTCGCACTGCAGACATGGATGGAACGGATACCCGAGTTCGAGCTCGTCGATCCCGCCGCTGTCACCTGGGCAGGCGGTCAAGTGCGTGGCCCGCGCCGCTGCCTCGTGCGCTTTGCCGGCTAGGTGATGACGAGGTTGGCAACCATGCCTTGTTCGACGTGGCCGACGATGTCGCAATACAGCTCGTAGGTACCCGGCGCGAGTTGACCGACATCCAGCGTGAAACCCTTGCCGGGTTGCATGTCGCCGCTGATCGGCACGCCTCGAACGCCGACGTTGTGAACGATCCCACCCTGATTGATCGCCCTCAGCCGCACCAGTCCGGCCGGCGCCGTCAGGTCGCCGAGAATGACGTAGTCACCGAGAATCACGTCCACAGTCGATCCCGCGAATGGTGTGGTTGTCGCCGTCGAACCGTTCGAACCACTCTTCGCCACGACAACCATGATTCCGGTCGACACCAACACCACCACGCCGATTACTGCGAGTATGCGGTGGCGCGTGCGAGCCTTTCGCTCTTCGTAACGCTGAGCTCGACGCGACAACTGGATCCTGTCGCGCGAGTCGAGTGCGGTCTTCGTTGCAGATCCCACGTCGCGCTCCTCTCGCTGTCACCAATGTCAATGGCTCTGTGCTCGCAGTATTCCGTGACGAGCCGATCGTCAACAGGGCACAAGGTCACAAACCCGCAGGTCAGCCCTCGTACCCCAGATCGCTCGGCCAGTTCGGCTGGAAATAATTAGGCACCTTTGTGACCTGCCACTACTCCCCCGATCGACTTTGCTACCTGCTGTTTCACGTCTCAGTAGTTCTCATCGTTTCCGGTCGTTTCCCGATGGGCTGAGTCCTGAGGGCTACGTTCGTGCGCATGTTTGAGGCATGCGGTCTCGACCTGGACGTCGTCAAGCTTGGAACGGTTGGTGATTGGATCGGGGGACTGGTGACCGCGGTCGCAGTATCGATCGCTATCGCGGGCTAAAGGGAGAGATACGCGCGCGCAACGCGGACGATCTTGAGCGGCAGATGCAAGGGCACGCGCTGAGAAGTCACACGCCGCTCAACTACGTTTCAGGATTCTGGGCGGTGCCAACGCGGTCGGTGCTCGATATGACTGGGGCTGTCAGATCACCAATCGATCACAGGAGCCGTTCTTTGACATCGACGTGATGGCGACGATGGCTAACGGCGAAATCCTTTGGTCGCCAAGGATCAACGTGATCCAGTCGGAGGACGAGGTTCGGTGCAACCTTCAGCAGCTCGTGTACAACAACGGCGACGCCGCCCCTCTGTCGTAATGTCGTACACTGACTACGTCACACTCCGTTGGCAGCGCGACCCCATTGGTCGGGTCGAGCGCTTACCCGCTGACTGGCGTCGCCCCTTCGCCCATGCCTCGATGTCAGCGCGCAGCCACAGCATGCAACGGCCGGCGCCCATCTCGACCACCGGGGCGGGGAAGTCGGGATGGCGGGCCCGGTACACCGAGACGCTCGATCGACGGTTGAGGCTGCGCGGTGCGCCATATCGTCTCGCCTTCGCTAAGTCCCGAGGGCAGCTTACGACCACGATGCCGGCAGGTCGGCCAACACAGCGGCGATCGGTCCCCTTCGCGCAACAGCTGATCACAGGCCTCGAGAACGCGGAATGCCTCATCGCTCGACAGCGGCGCCAGTTTCACGCGGCGGCCTAGCGGGTACCTTCCACACGCCAGAACCCCGATAACCCGTCCCAACGAACCGTCAGGGTCCTGGCATGATTCGCCCACGACGCCGGGAGATCGGCCAGCTCGGCGGCGATCTGGGCCCGTTCGCGGAGCGACAATGGTCGATACCTCGACCGCGCCAGCCCTGAACACGGACCCGTCCCATCTCGCGATCGGGGTATCGACCCTTTGGCTGAGAACGGTACTCCTGTCTGTCGAATCGAACAACAGAAAAATCGCGGGGGCTCGTCGCTACGGCTTGAGCGACTGCGGCGCACTGCACCGCGGGGGGACGGTCCCGCAGTGCGCTCGCCATCGCAAGACGGAGGCGAGGGCCGAATTGTGCGCCTAGCGACGTTCGGGGTCAAATGACAGTTAGGCGTACGACTCGAAACCTAATGTTCTACGACCCGACGATCGCCGGCAGGTCGGCCAGCACGGCGGCGATGCGGGCCCGTTCGCGGAGCAGCCGATCGGCAGGCCTCGAGAACGCGGAATGCCTCGTCGCTCGACAGCGGGGCCATAGCTGCGGATCGGCGGATTGCGTCGACGCCGTGCTGGGTCCGAAGCGGGCTGAGTCCGTTCTGAGTCCTGGCATGTCCTCGTAAAACTCGAAGCCGCAGGTCAGGCCTCGTACCCCGGATCGCTCGGCCAGTTCGGCTGGAACAAATGCCATTGCTCAGGGGCGCGGCGGATGAGGAACTCGAGCTCCCTCGCCAACGCCTCCGTGACTCTGGTGATGTCGTCGCGCAGACCCTCGCCGCGACGCACGGTCGGCACAGGCGGACGGACGACCGCGTGGTGCCCGTTGTACTTCGAGGTGAAGTAGCAGCCGACCGGCAACAGGACTGCACCTGTGCGCAGCGCCAGGGTCGCCGGGCCGGCGGGAAGCGTGGTGCGCTCACCGAAGAACTCGACCGGTATGCCTGAACGCTCGAGATCGCGATCACAGAGCAGGCACACCGTCTCGTTGGCGCGCAGTGCCTTGAGCACCGCCGGGCCCGCCTTCGGACCGGTCGGCACGACCGTCATCCCCAAGTCCTGACGCAGGTCGGCAAACCATTCGAACAGCTCGGGAGGGTCGAGGGCTTCGACCACGACCGTCATCTTGAACCCTTGATCGGTCATCCAGCGGCCGGCCCACTCCCACCCTCCCAGGTGGGGCAGCGCAAGGATCACACCGTTGCCGGCCTCCAAGCCCTGCAGCACCCGTTCCCAGCCCTCGATCGTGAACGGCCTTGCGACCGCCGCGTTCGACATCGACGGCAATCGGAAGCTTTCGACGTAGTAGCGAGCGTAGTAGTCGAAGGCCTGCTGCACCGCGACTCGCAATCCCGCGCCGCGTAACATCGGGTTGACCCGCTTCAAATGTCGTTCGACCATCTTGCGTCGCGCCGGGCTGGCGAAGCTGGCGCCGAACCCGATCGAGGCGGACGCACCGGCAGCGACCGGTCCTGGCATCAGCCTCGCGGCCAGCGAACCGAGCCGATAGGTGTTGACAGTTGCAGCGCCGGTCAGGCGTTTGCGGAAGTCCGAGAACTCATTGTCGGCCACGATTTCAGATCACAACTGGTGTCGTCTATGGCCGGCGGCCGGGGCGGGAGATGCGTGTGCGTCGTCGCTCCGTGCGAACGACGCGGCGCGTCTGCCGGCGGCTGCGGCGCATCTCGATTCGCGCCGCGGTGACGGGCGCAACCGCAGCCTGCTTCCACACTTTGACGAACCGCTGGACGGCCGTCACAGCTGTCAACGCCAGCATCACCCACAGCATCGGGATGAGGAGGATCGGGAACAGCAGGCCGATGCAGAGGGCGATGATTCGCTCGGCACGTTCCATCAGGCCGCCCTTGGCGTTGAGGCCGAGCGACTCGGCCTTGGCGCGCTGATACGAGATGACCGAGCTGAGTCCCATGACCGCGAACGGAAGGATGGACATATGCGGCGAATCATGTGAGGCGAGGTACCAGGCGACACCGCCGAACAGGATCGCGTCACTCACTCGGTCGACGACGGAATCGAAGTACGCGCCGCGTTGGCTCGACGCATCCGACGCCCTTGCCAAGGCGCCGTCGAAGAGATCGGGAAGGGTGGCCAGGATCACCAGCAGCAGTCCGAGCCTCAGCTCGCCGAACCCGATCGCAACCGCGGCACTGCCGGCGACGACAAGGCCCATGATGGTCAAGTGGTCGGGTGAGAGTCCGGTCTTACGCAACCCATTTCCGATCGGATTCACCGCTCGATCGATGGGCACACGGAACTTGCCGTCGAACATCGGCACCAGCTTACCCGTCGAAACGGCCACGGCCCTTGTGCGTCGACACCAGCTCCGACAAGTGCCACGATGTCTGCATGAGCAGCTCATCCCCCAGCGATCTCGCCACCACCATGCGATCCATCCCGCGACGACTTCGCGAGGCTCTGGGCGACAGTCCCCCCAGCGCGACCGCCGGAATCGTCTCAGAGTTGAACGATCAGCTCGCCATCGCCGCCAAATTGATGCACACTGCCCCCGACCCTGGCGCTATCGCTGACGCCATCGAAGCGGTTCCACCCGACGCCTGGGACGAGGCGACGTTGAACTCTCTGCGCAGCACAGCACTCGACATAGGCCGTCTGCTGCGGGCGATTGCCGCCGTCGCCGAGGGTGATGGTGAGGACGACGGCTAATCGTCCTGCCAGTCCTCTTCGGGGTTGTCCTCGGTGAGGTGTTCGACGACTCTTCCGTCCATGGCGTCGACCAGAACGAGTGATCGCTGCCGCGGTGGGTTCTCCGCCGAATACACCAACACTCGCCAGGTCGGCTTGCTGCGCAGGCCCCGCCACACCTGCTGAGCCGACGCGTGACCGACGGCGAAACCCACGGCGCCTTGGGCGGCCACCAAGGCCTGCTTTTCGTCGACGTGCATCTTCCACCCTGACGTGTACGACAGAACTCCAACAGCGACGAGCAAGACTGCGGCCCAGAGCATGCCGCTGTTGACCAGCACCGGGTCGTGCCCACGACGCCAGAGCCACGCAAGCAGGCAGAGCGCAGCGACGCCGAAGTAGAGGTACGCCGGCCGACGGCGTCGGCTGTTGTCGGGGAACTGATACGGCCCCACATACTCGCTGGCGTTGAGATCCTCGGGCAGTGCGTCGCGAAGGTCCTCGGTGTCGCTCATGCGCCGCCAATCTACCGGGGCCACACTGCGCGGAGCCTGGCCGCCGTGTCCGAGAGGGCTTCGGGCAGGGTTCTGGTGTTCGCGACGGCGGTCATGAAGTTGCCGTCGCCTATCCAACGCGGCACGACGTGAACGTGCAGGTGCTCGCTGACACTGCCACCGGCCGGACGACCGAGGTTGATGCCGACGTTGACGCCGCCCGGCTGATATGCAGCCTTCGCCGCTCGCACCGCGTCGGTGACCGTCGACCAGAGCTCGCTCGCCTCGTCAGGCTCGAGATCCTCCAGCTCGGCGACCTGCCGGTACGGCATCACCAACGTGTGGCCGGTCGCGTACGGAAACGCGTTGAGGATGGCAAAGACCTTGTCGCCACGGTGGACGATGTTGCACTCCACGTCGCTCAGACCGGAGTTGAGGAGCTCCGTGAAGACGCTGTCGTCATCGTCGTTCACCGAAATGGAACCGACGTACGCTGCCCGCCAACCGTTCCACAACCGCTCGTACGTGTCCACATGGCGAAATTACTCGCATCCGCTCTGTTTGGCGCGGCTACTGTCATCCGCGTCCGTTCGAGAGGCGCCGCAGGCGCGGAAAGGGGAAGGTCATGAACACCATTGCCTTCGACCTCCGCGCAACCGCCACCACGTAGGCACCGAACGGATCGGTGCCAAGAGCATCGAGGAGTTCACCGTGACCACACGAACACGCCGTCGCTTCGACGACGACGATTTCCAGCCGCCTGCACCGAGCCGGGCGGAACCTGCCGAAGACGACTACGACGACGGCATCACCTATTCCACATATCCCGACGCCATGCACGGTCCCGAACCATTGCCGCACTGGGTGTCGACGTCGCGCGCGGCCATCGACACCGATCTCGGAGTGTTCAAGACCGGCAAGGAGGCTGACGTCTCGCTGATCCGACGGACCCACGGTGACAACAGCGTGCTGCTCGCAGCCAAGCAGTACCGCGACGCACAGCACCGAATGTTTCATCGCGACGCCGGATACCTCGAAGGACGGCGAATTCGTCGGAGCCGCGAAACTCGTGCGATGGCGACTCGCACGGAGTTCGGCCGCGAACTGATCGCGGGGCAATGGGCAGCCGCCGAGTTCGCTGTGCTGTCGCGCCTCTGGCTTGCGGGCGCGGCCGTCCCCTATCCCGTTCAACTGTTCGGCACTGAGCTCATGATGGAGTTCATCGGAGACGCGGGTGGTGTGGCAGCACCTCGACTCGCTCAGCTGCGACCTTCAGCAAACGAGGCGACTGCACTCTTCACGCAAATTCGCGATGTGCTCGGTCTTGTTGCCGATGCCGGCTACGCGCACGGTGATCTGTCCCCGTACAACGTGTTGGTGCACGAAGGTCGGCTCGTGTTGATCGACCTTCCGCAGGCAGTCGACCTAGTAGGCAATCCGCAGGGCTTCACGTTCCTTCGGAGAGATTGCGAGAACATCTGCACCTGGTTCGCGGGACGCGGCGTGCGCGCCGACGCAACGTTGCTCTACGACGATCTGATGCTGTCGCTACCTCGCGCCTAGACGACGGCCAGCTGAGCGTCGATCTCTGCGCGCAGACGACTGATGAACTCGTCAACCTGTACGCCGCGCTCGACATCGCCACCACGCGGGTTGACGCCAACGGTGCCGGCAGAAACGTCGTCGTCGCCGACGACCAGAACGTAGGGAAGCTTCTCGAGCTTCGCCGAGCGGATGCGCTTGCCGAGTTGATCGTTGGCATCGACCATGTCGACCCGGAAACCCTCTGTGCTCAACCGCTCCATGATCTTTGCTGCGTGCGCCTGATGGGCCTCGGCGACGGGCAGCACGCGGGCCTGAACAGGCGCCATCCACGTGGGGAACGCACCCGCGTAGTGCTCGAGGAGCACGCCGAAGAAGCGTTCGATCGACCCGAACAGAGCACGGTGCAACATGATCGGACGGTGACGTGCGTTGTCGGCGCCGATGTACTCCAGGTCGAACCGATCCGGGTGGTTGAAGTCGCACTGGATCGTGCTGAGTTGCCACGTGCGGCCGATCGCGTCGCGCACGTCGATGTCGATCTTCGGCCCGTAGAACGCGGCGTCGCCGTCTTTGACCTTATAGGGCAGGCCGTACTTGACGAGGGCAGATCGTAGGGCTTCGGTCGTCTTGTCCCAGAGCGCGTCCTCACCCACGTACTTGTTGGGATCCTTCGTCGAGAGATTCGCTGTGAACTCGTCGAAGCCGAAGGCCCGCAACACGCTCATCACGAAGTCGAGCAACGAGGCGATCTCGTCCTGCAGCTGATCTTCAGTGCAGAAGATGTGGCTGTCGTCCTGGGTGAACCCGCGGATACGCATCAGACCGTGCAACGTGCCCGCACGTTCGTATCGATAGACCGTGCCGAGCTCGTAGAGCCGCATCGGCAGTTCGCGATAGCTGCGCTGACGACTGCGAAAGATCAGGCAGTGCATCGGGCAGTTCATCGGCTTCATGTAGTACGTGCCGTTGTCCATCTCCATCGGCGGGTACATGCCGTCTTTGTAGAAGTCGAGGTGTCCTGATGTGGCGAAGAGGTTGCCGTTCGAAAGGTGCGGCGTGAACACGAACTGGTAGCCACCGTCAGCGTGGCGCTGCCGGCTGTAGTCCTCCATCAACTTGCGAACCGTCGCACCTTTTGGGTGCCACACGGCCAAGCCGCCACCGAGCTCCTGCGGAAAGCTGAGCAGGTCGAGCTCCACGACCAGCTTCCGGTGATCGCGCTTCTCCGCCTCTTCGAGGCGATGCAGGTGCTCGGCGAGCGCGGCCTTGCTCTCCCACGCTGTGCCATAGATGCGCTGCAGCATCGGACCCTTTTCATCGCCGCGCCAGTAGGCACCGGCGACCTTCATCAACTTGAAGTGGCCGAGCTTTCCGGTCGACGGTACGTGCGGACCCCGGCACAGGTCGACGAAGTCGTCGGTGTTGCGGTAGATGCTGATGGTCTCGCCACCGCCGATTTCGCCGACGTCCTCGTTGTCGGCAGCGCCTGTCGAGACCCGCTCGATGATCTCACGTTTGTAGGGCTGGTCGGCGAAGAGCTGAAGTGCGTCTGCGGGCGTCAACTCGTCGCGCACGAACGGCTGGTTCGCCTTGATGATCCCTGTCATCTTGGCCTCGATCGCCGTCAGGTCATCGTCGCTGAACGTCTTCCCGCCTGGCAGATCGAAGTCGTAGTAGAAGCCGTTCTCGATCGCGGGGCCGATCGAGAACTTGGCGCCCGGGAACAACTGGGTCACCGCCTGTGCCATGACGTGCGCCGTCGAGTGGCGCAGGATGTGGCGGCCCTCCTCGGAGTCGCCCGTGATGAGGGCGACGGTTGCCCCGTCGGGCAGCTCACGGCCCAGATCCCACTCTTCGCCGTCGACCTCGGCAGCCACGGCCGCCTTGGCGAGGCGTGACCCGATCGATTCAGCCACGGTGGTCGCGGTGGCACCCTGGGGAAGGAAGCGTTGCGAACCGTCGGGCAGTGAGATCGTGATATCGGCCATAGGTGCACGAGTCTACGAGTGCATCAACATTCGTTTCCTGCCATTACCAGGCAGCACCGAGGCTCGTTGCGGCTACTTCCCCGCTACTGCGCCGACGAGCTCCGTGGGTTGCTCAGTCATGCTGGCGACCTTGGCGACGACCGTTGGCTCGGTCTCGGCCGTCTTGCCTGCATACACATTGCGGTACTCCTGCCCGGTCAGGTCGCGGATCTCGAACATCAACTCATCGGTGATCTGACGCAACACCAGGTGAGTGTCGGTGCGATTGCGATAGCGCTCGACATTGATCGGCCGGCCGATCTTCAGCGTGCAGGCACCGCCCAGCTTCGGCACTTTTGCATCGGGTGGCTGAATCTCGCGGGTGCCGATCATGCCCACCGGGTAGATGGGGCATCCGATCTTCAGAGCCAGCCGCGCCGCGCCCGTGCGTCCCTTGTGGAGGACTCCATCGCGACTTCTCGTTCCCTCGGGGAAGATGCCGAACAGCTCGCCGCGACGCAACACGGTCTCAGCCGTGTCGAGAGCTGCCCTGCTCTTGTTGCCCCCGCCCCGGTCGATGGGGATCATCCCCATCAGCGGGAACAGGTACTTGGTCTTCCACGAATCCATGTACTCGGACTTGCCGACGAAACTGATGTTTCGGGGCACGTGCAGCATCAGGAACGCACTGTCGAGGAAGCTCACATGGTTGGGGCAGAGGATGGCGGGCCCCTCGTCCGGCAATCGGTCGAAGCCTTCGAGCTCGAACTTCCACAGCTTCTTCGCTACCGGACCGACGACCCGGCGAACACGCTCCTGTGCCTTGCCGGCCCCCTCGATGTTCACGGGGCCATGATAGGACCCGGATCCGACCGCAGATTCCGCGCGTGGGGTCGGCGAGATGAATTGTCGGTGACCGGCGAGCGTCGGTCAGATATCGACACCCAGCAACGCGGCAACATCGCCGACGCCGTGCCCCGCCGCGGCCGCGGCATCGACTGCTGCCAGGGCTGCGGGCGTATCCAGGTCGTCGTCGAGCGCAGCGCGCGCGTCGTCCAACGCGGCACCGCCGGGGCCGGCTTCGGACCACTGTGCCAGGCGCTCGGCATTTCGCGACATCAGCGAGTCGTCCCATTCCCAGTCGTGTCGATAGTGGTGCTCGATGATCGCGAGTCGAATTGCCCGAGGATCCCACTCCTTGCGCAAGGCGTCGACGAAGACCAGGTTGCCGAGGCTCTTCGACATCTTGTGGCCGTTCATGTAGACCATCGCCACGTGCATCCAATGACGCACGAATGGCTCGCCGGTCGCCGCCTCGCTCTGTGCCCGTTCGCACTCGTGATGGGGGAAGATCAGATCGGTTCCGCCGCCGTGAAGATCGATCGTTGTGCCGAGCTCCCGCAACGCCAGCGCAGAACACTCGATGTGCCAGCCCGGCCGGCCGGGTCCCCACATCGTGTCCCAGCTGGGCTCGTCGGCCGCAGAAGGATGCCAGAGCACGAAGTCGAGCGGATCCCGTTTGTGCGGATCATCGACGTTGCCGCCACGCTCACGGGCGAAGGCGAGCATCTGCTCGTGGGAGTAGTTGCTGATCGAACCGAACGAGGGGAACTTCGAGACGTCGAAGTACACGCTGCCACCGGCTTGGTACGCGTGACCACGATCGAGCACCATGCCGATGAAGCCGCGGATGTCGGGAATGGCCGACGAGGCACGCGGCGATGACGAAACCGGAAGTGCATTGAGAGCCTCCATGTCGCGCTCGAAGCGCGCTTCTTCACCCGCCGCCAGGTCGAGGTAGTGGACCCCCAGTTGGCGCGCCTTGGCGAAGAGCGGATCATCGACATCGGTCACGTTGCGCACGCACTTCACCGTGTGGCCCATGTCGATGAGCCGCCGTTGGAGCACGTCGTACATGATGAAACACGAAGCGTGCCCCATATGGGTGGCGTCGTAGGGCGTGATGCCGCAGGTGTACATCGACACCTGATCGTCGGGCTCGAATGGTACGACGGCGCGTTTCGCAGTGTCGTAAAGACGCATGGTCACCCCGACGCCCTCGGATCCGAGCGAATTCCAGTCAGCTTGGGAGCGACGCGGGTCTTGTATCGCACGTTCAATTGCAGCAGCACCGCGGTGAAGGCCTCGATCGCCGTCGCGTTCGACAACTCGCCGGCGTCGAGTGGACGACATCCCGGAATCTTGCTGACGATCTCGCTGATCGTCTCGACAGCGGCACGATCGTCGCCGCAGATCAACACGTCGCTGTCGATCGGCTGACCGAGATGACCGAGCTCTGTTGCCGGGAGATGGTGGAACGCGGCGACGACGCGACAACCGGGAACGGCAGCCTGGACGTGCGCCGCCACGCTGCCGCGAGGTGGCACCAACGGTTGGAACTCATGGCCGACGCGTACGAGTGCGTTGGCCATGCTGACAACAACCTTGCCGGCCAACGCCGCCGCATTTTCCTGCGCGGTGGTCGCCGCCGAATCCCACGGCGTGGCGATGACGACCACGTCGCATTCGCAAGCGCCGGGGTTGTCGCCGTACGCGAGCAGCGATTCGAGTTCGGGCCATTTAGCGACAAGACCGTCGCGCGCTTCCATCGCCCGGTACTTGGAACGCGAGCCGATCACGACCGGGTATCCGATGGACGCCAAACGGCTGGCCAGGGCGCGGCCCGCCGGCCCGGTGCCACCGAGAATGCCAATTCGCATCGGCGCAGCCTTGCACACCGTCAGCCTCACCCCCCAAGGTCAACGAACCGACGTGACTACGATCACTGACATGGGTCTGCTCGACGGCAAGAACATCGTGATCACCGGCGTGATGACGGATGCCTCATTGGCGTTCGGTGTTGCCAAGCTCGCTCAAGAGGAAGGCGCGAGCATCGTGCTGACGGGCGCGGGACGCGCGCTCAGCCTGACCGAGCGTGTTGCGCGCAAGCTTCCGCAACCTGTCGATGTCTTCGAGCTCGACGTGACGGTGCCAGAGCATCTCGACAATGTGCGCGATGCCCTCGCCACGAAATGGGGTCGGGTCGATGGTGTGTTGCACGCGATCGGGTTCGCACCAGAGGCATGCCTCGGCGACGACTTCATGGCACCGACGTGGCCCGACGTCTCGGTCGCGTTGCAAATCAGTGCCTATTCCTTGAAGGCGCTCGCCGATGCCTTCGCCCCGCTGATGACCAACGGCGGCTCGTTTGTCGGGCTCGACTTCGACAACACGGTCGCCTGGCCTGCATACAACTGGATGGGCGTCTCGAAGTCAGCGCTGGAAAGTGTCAGCCGCTATCTGGCCGTCGCACTCGGTAGTCGCCGGATCCGCTCGAACCTGGTCGCTGCCGGCCCGGTCAAGACCATGGCCGCCAAGAGCATCCCCGGTTTCAAGAAGTTCGAGGATGTCTGGGACGACCGCGCTCCGCTCGGCTGGGACGTCACCGATTCCTCCGCCGTCGCCAAGGCGTGCGTCGTCCTGCTCAGCGACTGGTTTCCGGCGACGACCGGCGAGATCATCCACGTCGACGGTGGCTACCACGCCACCGGTGCCTGAGCTCAGTCGATCGGCGATCGAGCCAGGCGGCGAAGCACCGCTGCCTCTTCCGGTGCTGCCGACGGGCCGAACGCGCTGGAGTACAAGCCCATGCACCCATCCGGGCAACGGACGGCAAGAAGAATGGCCTCGTCATCGGGATTGGAGTCGCCCTCGAACCGCACGGTGTGATCGATCGTCAGCGCCAGCGGGTCGTACGTCTGGCCGCACGAGTGACAGATGAGGTTTGCGTCCTTGGTTGCAGACAGGTCGGCCAGGTAGCCGTCCGCCCGTAGCCGCTGGATCGCGTCGGTGAGCGTCTCTTCGTGAATGCTCGGTGACGGTGGCGGCTCGGCCGCTGGGCCCTCCGGCATGTTCGGATCCTCCAACAGGTGGGCGAGGCACGGTGCCTCGCCACCCTCGTCAGCGACACCGGACAGCGGCAAGCCGTCGGTCGACCCGTTCATCGCGCTCACGCTAGTGATCAACAGAACTCGGTGCCGCACTGCCGGCGATACCGTGACGCCATGACCGCGACGAACAGGCTCGCCCAGGAAACCAGCCCCTACCTGCGCCAGCATGCCGCCAACCCGGTCGACTGGTATCCCTGGGGCCCGGAAGCGTTCGCTGCCGCGGAGGAGCGAAACGTCCCGATCCTGTTGAGCGTCGGATACTCGGCGTGCCACTGGTGCCATGTCATGGCCCATGAGTGCTTCGAAGACGACACAGTCGCGGCCGAGATGAACCGTCGCTTCGTCAACATCAAGGTCGATCGCGAAGAACGACCCGACGTCGACTCGATCTACATGGACGCAGTACAGGCGATGAGCGGCCGAGGCGGCTGGCCGATGACGGTCTTCCTGACACCCGACGGCCACCCGTTCTACGGCGGGACCTACTTCCCGAAGCCCAACTTCTTGAGCCTCATGGCCGCGATCGACGACGTCTGGGTGAACCGCCCCGGCGACGTGCAACAGAACGTCGAGGCGTTGGGCAACGCGATCAACCGCACAGCACAGATCCAGCCGGCCTCGGACCTTCCCGGACTGACTGCGATGAACCAGGCCTTGCAGCAACTCGCGGCATCGTTCGATCCGACCTGGGGCGGATTCGGCGGCGCCCCCAAGTTCCCGTCGACGATGAGCCTCGACCTGGTTCTGCGTGTCTACCAGCGGGCGCCGCAGGAAGACGCCAAGACGATCGTCACGACCACGCTCGACGCGATGGCAAGCGGTGGGATGTACGACCACATCGGCGGAGGCTTCTCGCGCTACTCGGTCGACCGGGAATGGCTCGTCCCGCACTTCGAGAAGATGCTGTACGACCAGGCGCTGTTGATCCGCGCCTACCTGCACGCCTACCTCGTGCTGGGCGAGGTGCGCTGGAAGCAGGTGGTCGAAGAGACCGTCGAGTACGTGCTGCGCGAGCTTCGTCACGCCGACGGCGGCTTCTTCTCCGCCGAGGATGCGGACTCCCCCGACGAGGAGGGTCACGGCCACGAAGGCCTGTTCCACACCTGGACGACCGACGAGGTCCGCGCCGCGCTCGGCGACGACGCAGCGGTCGCGCTGGACTGGTACGAGTTCACCGACGAGGGGAACTTCGAGGGCCGCACGATTCCCGCGCGGTTGCATCATCGTGGCGATCTGCTGCGCCCACCCGAGGTCGAGGTTGCACGGCAGCGGCTGTTCGAGGTTCGCGCCCGCCGCCGGCGACCCGGACTGGACGACAAGGTTCTCACGGAGTGGAACGGTCTGATGTTGGCGTCGTTGGCCGAAGCCGGTGCGGCGCTCGACCGACAGGACTGGCTCGACGCAGCCGCTGCCAACGCACGGTTCCTGGTCGACAACCTGCGCCAGAACGATGATCGCTGGCACCGCTCGTGGCAGGCCGACGGAAATCCGCAAGCACGTCACGCCGCGCTGGCCGTCGACCACGCCGCGATGATCGACGCCTTCACGCGGTTGGCGGAAGCGACCGGTGACGGCTCGTGGATCGATCACGCTCGAGCCGCAGCCGACACCATGCTCGATCACTTCTGGGATGTCGACAACGGCGGGCTGTTCTCCACGGCCGACGACGCCGAAGAACTCGTGGCTAGACAGAAGGATCTGATGGACAACGCCACGCCGTCGGCGAACTCGATCGCAGCCGTTGCGTTGGTCCGACTCGGCGCCCTCACCGGTGAAAGTCGGTACACGAATCATGCCGAGCAGATCCTGCGCTTGCTCGGCCAGGTCATCCCGCAGACGCCCACAGCCTTCTCTCACGCCTTGGGCGCCGTCGACATTGTGGCCAACGGAACCACCGAGGTCGCGGTGGTCGGCGACCGACCCGATCTCGTTCGCGCCGTGCAATCTCAGTGGTTGCCGACAGCCGTCCTCGCGTGGGGAACGCCCTACGAGTCGCCACTGTGGGAGCAGCGCAGCGAAGGGTTCGCGTACGTCTGTCAGCACTACGCCTGCCAAACCCCCGCCGACACCGTTGACCTGCTCAAGTCCCAGCTCTACTCCACCCGCGCCTGACTGGTCAGGCTGCGGCTTTTTCGAGGATGTGCACGCCGCAGGCGGAACCCAGGCCGATGACGTGGGCGAGGCCCACCTTGGCACCCTCGATCTGGCGGTCGCCGGCCTCGCCCCGCAGGTGGTGACAGACCTCCCAGATGTTGGCAATGCCGGTCGCGGCAATGGGATGGCCTTTCGATTGGAGACCGCCCGAGACGTTGACCGGTGTCGACCCATCGCGCCA
>JANMMQ010000356.1:0-11129 GCA_031373465.1 Ilumatobacteraceae bacterium
GTCGACCTGTATGGGCCGAACGTGTCGGCAACTCAGGTGCGCCGTCACATCGGGATGGTGTTCCAGAAGCCGAACCCTTTTCCGAAGAGCATCTACGACAACGTCGCATACGGACCTCGCATCGCCGGAATGCGCAAGAAGGGTGAGCTTGACGATGTGGTCGAAGAGTCGCTGCGCAGCGCTGCACTGTGGGACGAAGTCAAGGATCGGCTGAAGGCATCCGGTCTGGGTCTCTCGGGCGGGCAGCAACAGCGGCTGTGCATTGCCAGAGCATTGGCCGTGCAACCCGATGTGATCTTGATGGACGAGCCGTGTTCAGCCCTCGACCCGATCGCCACGGCACGGATCGAGGACCTGATGCAGGAGATCAAATCGCGCTACACGATCGTGATCGTCACGCACAACATGCAACAAGCTGCCCGAATCAGCGACAGGGTGGCATTCTTCACCACCGAAGTGTCGGAGACCGGCGACCGCCGCACCGGTGTGCTTGTGGAGTTCGGCAGAACCTCGAAGATGTTCTCCAACCCCTCCGACAAGCGCACCGAGGCGTACGTCACCGGCCGGTTCGGCTAACCCGGAACCGATTCGCTCACCGGTTCACGGTGCCGTGAGCGCTGGAAGTGGAAGCGAGGACCTGGCGGGTGTAAGCCGGCTGCCTGCCGGGACCGGGAACGGGAACCCGAGGTTCGCCAGACGTCCGTTGACCCGGTTCTGCGCCTGACAGTTCTGGGTGCATACCGTCGGCGGGTTGGCGACCTCGGTGGCGTCCTGCCCCGTGACGAATCCCAACCGGCCACCGCTGGCGACATCCCACACCGAAACGGTTCCGCAGTGCTTGACACTGGGGTCGACGGGCGTCGCCGTGTTGCAGTCTGCCTGGGTGATCCGCGTCGCGACCTGCGAACTGTCACGCAGGACGAAATTGCTGGAGAAGTCGTTGGCGATGTTCACCCGTGTCGCCACCTTCACGCAGAACTGGCCAGGCGGGCCCGTGGTGACGCTGGTGCAACCCGATCCGAGGAACTGACCGACTCGAGCCCGGAAGTTCGGGTTGTCGAAGTAGAAGGGTGTCAGTGCACCGTTGTTCTCCACGAGCGTGTGAACGATGCGAGTGCGCGTTCCGTCGCCGCGCTGCACTTCCATCTGGAAGATCCCGCCTGCGGCGCAATCCTTCGTCTGGATCTTCATCGTGAGTCCCGGGCCTGTTCGGGTGATCACAAGGTCGTCGGCCACCGACTCGACACTGATGCCACTCGTCAAGATGAGCCCGCGGTGATCCGGCAGCTTGCTGGCCCATACAGGTGTGCGCATTCCACCAGTCATGTCGAGGGGATTGGGTGCGCCGGTGAAGGCATAGTTGAAGACGGCGAAGTCGGCAAGTCCGACGTCGAACTCGGTGTACAGCCCGCGAACGCCAAATCTGGGGTTGCCGGCAAAACTGGCTGCGGAGACCGTACTCGTAACGTCGCCCGAGGTCACGACTGTGTTGGTCGAGAGATTGACGAGCCGGTACCCGCCTCCCTCGCAGCCGCTCGATTTGGCCGCCTCGACCGGGCCGGGGAACGCCGTCGCCAACATCGGGGCGAGCACCAGCGCTGCGAGCGCAGCGATGACACCTGTGCGGGACGTGAATCGAAGTTTCATAGCGCTTCCCTCTCGTTTTGTTGCTCATGAAAATCAACGTGCCCGATCGTTTGCGAACATATGCCCAATCCCTCGGCGCCCGATACGAGACGCTGAGGCATCCGTCCTCGCGCTTTAGTCGTAGTACTTTCGTGCTCGCGCGCCCCTTGCAGACATCGCCGGGTGCGTTTACCGTCGGATAGGTGGGTACCCGAACCGACGTTCACGACAACCCGATGACCGGCGGCATCGAGGCGATCGAGCTGTACGACGGGGCCATCGACCGGTTGATCCGCTTCCATCCCGATGTCGTCGACCTGGCCGGGCAGCTGACCGAGGGCGAGGATCCAGCACCAATGGCCTGCGCGCTGCTGTCGTATCTGCACCTGATGAGCACCGACGTCGACGACGTGTCGACTGCGCGCACGTCGTGGGAGCGGATGTGCGGCGGCGAGATGAACCATCGTGAGCAGGAGCACGCCGCAGCGATCGAAGCCTGGCTCGGTGGCGACTGGCACGGCGCAGCGTCACGCCTCGACAACCTGCTGAGCCAATGGCCGAGCGATCTGCTCGCCCTGCTGCTGGGGCACCAACTCGATTTCTTCCTCGGCGACGCCCAGAACCTTCGCGACCGTCCCATCCGCACTCTCCGCGAGCTCGACCCGGACGATCAGCACGCTGCCTTCGTACGCGGCATGGCTGCGTTCGGACTCGAAGAAGCCGGTCATTATGGCCAGGCGCTCGATGCTGGTCTCGCTGCAGTCGCCGCCAACCCGGACGACGTGTGGGCGATTCACGCTGTCGTGCACACGTATGAGATGCAAGGTCGCGTCGACGAGGGCATCCGGTTTCTCGAAGGCGACGGGACCCGATGGGAAAGCGGCAACCTCTTCACCGTGCACAACTGGTGGCATCAGGCGCTGTTCCAACTAGAAGCCGGCCGGCCCGAGCGGTCCCTCTCCATCTACGACACCGAGATCCACCACGCTGAGTCCGCGGGCGTACCCATCGAGATGCTCGATGCCAGCGGTCTGTTGTGGCGTCTGCTACTCGACGGCGTCGACACGGGCGAGAGGTTCGCGGCGCTGGCAGACGCGTGGTCGACGAAGGCCAATGCTGAACCCTGGTATGCCTTCAATGATCTCCATGCTGCGATGGCCTTCGCCGGAGCCGACCGTCGCGACGATCTGCGCAACCTGCTGGCATCACGCGAGCGTTGGCTCGAGACCGCCGCCGGCAGTAACGCCCGAATGACGGCCGAGATCGGCCTACCTGCGTGTCGCTCCGTCCTCGCCTTTGTCGAGCAGCGATACGACGATGTGCTGGCCGACCTCATGCCGATCCGGCGCGTGTTCGCGCACTTCGGCGGATCACATGCGCAACGTGATGCTCTTCAGCGCACCATGTTGGAGTCCGCACTCAGAGCAGGTCGATACGAACAGGCTCGTGCCCTTGCATCTGAGCGTCTCGGTGTGCGTGAGCCAAGCGTGTACGGGTGGACGCAACGTGCTCGCGCTCTTCGCGGCCTGGGCAAAGCAGTCGCGGCGGAAGATGCCCAGCACCGAGCAGACGGCTACCGCAACAGGTTCGCTGCTGCAACGTCGGGATGACGACGCGAGCCTGCACGGCGCCCTCGCGACCTACTGTTCAAACATGAGCACCAGCGATTCCACATCAGACAACCCGAAACACCTGTTGACGTGTGCAGCATGCAGAGTCATCGATCGCTCGGACGGCGTCGAGGACGGCCAGCTGTGGAACCCCGAGCACTACGCGACGCCGTTACGACGAGACCTCTTCAGCCTGATGCGGCGTGTTCAGGATCACACGGCGGACACAATCACCTCGATCGCGGGGTCCATGCGGTTCGTCTACATACACATGATCTGGTTCGGTGTGTGGATCGCGCTGAACGTCGGGCTCAACGGCGTCAATCACGAGTTCGACAAGTTTCCGTTCGGCCTTCTCACAATGATCGTCTCGCTCGAAGCGATCTTCCTCTCCACCTTCGTGATGATCAGTCAGAACCGGCAAGCCGCGCGATCCGACCTGCGTAGCGAGCTCGACTTCGAGAACAACATCCGCGGTGAGATCTGGTCGGTGCACATCGGCGAGGCATTGGGTCTCGACGTGGACCACATCGAAGATGTTGTTCGACGTGCCATCGAGGGCGCGCACGCGGCGCTTCGTCAGGTACCGGCGAAACCCGCAAAGGCGGCGAAACCCACAGAGCCTTCGTCGTAGGCGCTCACCTTGCGAACGCGGCACCCAGACGGTCCGCATGGGACTGCTGCGGTGCCCGCGCTGCTTTCAGACGGGGAGACTGGCTTCGATGGCCTGCACGATCGCAGGATCTTCGGGCGTGACGACTGGCGAAAACCGGGTCACTGATCCATCCGGAGCGATGAGGAACTTCTCGAAGTTCCAGCGGATGTCGCCGGAGTGCCCTTCAGCGTCGGCAACCTCGGTCAACGATGCATAGATCGGGTGGCGGTTCTCACCGTTGACATCGATCTTCTCCATCATCGGGAACGTCACTCCGTAGGTCGTGGAGCAGAAGGTCTCGATCTCGTCGGCGGAACCCGGCTCTTGCCCGCCGAACTGGTTGCACGGAAACCCGACGACCGTGAACCCCCTGTCGGAATACTTCTCCTGCAACGTCTCGAGGCCCGTGTACTGCGGCGTCAGCCCACATTTGGAGGCGACGTTGACGGCAAGGATGGCCTTGCCGTCGAAGGCAGCGAGTGTCGTCTCGTCGCCGCGGAGGGTGTGGATTGCCTCGGTGAGAATGGACATTGGTCAAGTCTTGCCGTTGAGGTCGTCCCGAAGCGAGCGGCGCAGCTGGGACCCCGCGGTGGCAACCCCACCGAGCCGGTGCAGGGTGTGTGCGGCCGCCACGGCCGGAGTGCGGACGGCGCCGTCGACCAGATCATTCCAATAGATCGCCCACGTCGACGCGATCGTGGAGCCGATCGCCGGCGCTGTCAACACCGTGCCAAGACCGGCGACGAGTCGTGGGTGCCGGACGAGACCGGCGTGGACGGGAGCGGTGACCGATGCCCAGCGCCCATAGCTGTCGCGGATCCACCGACGGTACGTGGTGGCGGCGACTGCTGGATGAGCGAGGATGGCCAGGGCAGCGGCCTGACCGCTGGCGAGAGCTTGGGAGATGCCCTCACCCTGCAACGGGTTGACCAACCCGGCGGCATCTCCGACGAGGAGGACCCGATCCTCAGCGGGCCGGGTGCCGACCACGCCCATCTTCAACCACCCGCCGAGCTGGCGAGACGGTTCGGGCGTCGCCTCCAAGAGCCCTAGGCGCATGAGGTGCGTGGAAAATGCATAGAGAGAACGTTGGGCGCGATGAGCGTCGTGCCTGCTGTGACCGAGACCGAGCCCGAGACCGAGGTTGGCGCCGTTCGGACCGGGGAACAACCAGCCGTAGCCTGGGAAGCCCCGACGGGGCTGGTCGTTCCACAGCGAGATCACCGGCACCGTTACGTCGACCGGCACGTAGCCGCGCACCGCAAAACCCCACAATACGCGTGCAGAGTTGACGAGCCCGGCGCATCTCGCAGTGGTGCTGACCGCTCCGTCGGCGCCGATGACGAAGGCGGCCTCGATCGGCGAACCGCGATCGAGAACGACGAGCCCGCGCTCGACCGATTCGACACGTGCACTGACATCGATGGCACCGGCGTCGAGCGCCGCCGTCCGAAGGTGCGCGTCGAAACGCGCACGTGGAACGACGATCGCATGGCCGGGATAGTTCGTTCCCGCGCGGGCCGGCAACAACACGGTCCGCCCAGTCGGACCGGTGACGATCATGTCGCCGACCCTTCCGGCACGGTCGACATTCAGACCGAGGTGGTCGAGCACGCGCACACCACGTGGGCCGATCAGATCACCGCACGCCTTGTCGCGACCCAGTCCGGCCTTGTCGACGAGGGCGACACGGGCGCCTCCGCGAGCAAGCACGAACGCGGCGATGCTGCCAGCGGGACCGGCCCCGACGACGATGACGTCGTAACCTGCTTTCGACAATGACACCTCACGGTCCTGTGCGCTGTGTCGCTGATTGGAGCGAGTCGATGGACGTCACCCGATCCAGAACACAACCGAACGTGTTTGCGCGCCGCCTGTTTGCTCCGCTGGCCGGACGCTACGACCGACTCGCCGAGGTTCTCTCCATGGGCCAGAATCGCCGCTGGCGGACGGCGATGGTCGACCATATCATCGGGTCTTCTCCGGCCGACCCGAGCCCTCGGCTGGTCCTCGACGTGGCCTGCGGTCCGGCGCGGGTCAGCCGCGCCCTCGCCGAGGGAACCGACGCATTCGTCGTCGGGCTCGATCTGAGCGAGTCCATGTTGCGCCAAGGTGTCGCAGCCGTCGGCGCCGCCGGCCTGCAGGACAGGATCGGACTGCTGCTCGGCCGGGGCGAACAACTGCCGTTTCCCGATGCCTGTTTCGATGCGCTGACCTTCACCTACCTTCTGCGGTACGTGTCCGACCCTGCCGCCACGCTGGCCGAATTGGCTCGCGTCGTGAAACCCGGCGGGCGGATCGCCAGCCTGGAGTTCGCAGTCCCACCGGCGCCGTGGTGGCGCGGGGCTTGGTGGATGTACACGCGCATCGTCCTACCGATTGCCGGATGGCTGACGGGTGGCCGCGCATGGTTTCGGGTGGGTCGCTTTCTCGGCCCGAGCATCTCCAGTCATTACAAGACATTCGATGTCGACTGGACCGTCGCGGCTTGGAAGGACGCCGGCATCGAACAGGTTGGAACCCGTGCCATGAGCCTCGGTGGCGGGCTGGTCATGTGGGGTCGTCGCGGCTGATGAGCGAGCCTGATCCCACCGTCGAGCGATTGCGGCCGCTCGCCCCAGCGTTCTACGCACACCCGAAGTTCGTCTCCACCTCCGCCGCAAGGGACTGGTGGACGCTACTGCATCCTCCGTACACCTTGTGGCACCTCTCGTACGTCGTCATCGGCGCATGTCTCGTCGGTCCTGTCAACGCCGGGCACCTCGCCTTCACGGTCCTCGCGTTCTTCCTCGCCGTCGGGATCGGCGCTCACGCACTCGACGAGCTCCACGGCCGTCCCCTCCGCACGTCCATATCCGACCGAACGTTGGTCATCGCCGCCGTGGTGGGCATCGGTGGCGCCGCGGGGATCGGAGCACTGGGTGTGACCAGAGTCGGGCTGCCGTTGGTCGCCTTCATCGCTGTCGGTGTCGCGATCGCCGTTGGCTACAACCTCGAACTGTTCGGCGGTCGGCTCCACAGCGACATGATCTTCGCTATCTCGTGGGGGGCGTTCCCGGTTCTGACCGCCTACTACGCGCAGCACGAGCGTCTCGACATCGCATCGGTTGCGGCCGCGACGTTCGCCACGTTCCTGTCGCGAGCCCAACGCGAGCTCTCGACACCGGCTCGCGCCCTGCGACGCAAGACTGAGTACGTCGAAGGGACCATCGTGCGTTCCGACGGCAGCCGCATCGAGATCGAGCAGGCGACTCTGCTCGCACCGCTCGAGGGCGCGTTGCGTGCCCTCAGTTGGGCAACCGTTTCATTGGCCGTGGCCCTCGCCCTCGCCCGTCTCGCAAGGTGGCCGTGACTCGTTCGGCGACGGTCATCGGAGGCGGGCCGGCGGGACTGATGGCTGCAGACGTCCTGGCAACAGCCGGTGCACGCGTGACGGTGTACGAACACATGCCGTCTGTCGGCCGCAAGTTGCTGCTCGCCGGCAGAAGTGGCTTGAACATCACTCACAACGAGTCGATCGACAAGCTCGTGTCGCGCTACGGGGAAGCACGCGCCAGACTCGACGCAGCCATCCGGGCCTTCGGCCCGCACGACGTGCGGTCGTGGTGTGAAGGACTTGGTGAGACAACGTTCGTGGGATCGAGCGGGCGCGTCTTCCCTTCGTCGTTTCGTGCCACTCCTCTGCTACGTGCCTGGCTCCAGCGACTCGAGCACATGGGTGTGACGATCGAGATCCGGCAGCGATGGTTGGGGTGGTGCCTCACTGAGGCGAACCAACTCGACTCTCGTCGATCGCTCTTCTCGGGTCCGGGCGGGACGACGACAGAAGCGATGAGTGACGTGACGGTTTTCGCTCTCGGCGGGGCGAGCTGGCCTCATGTCGGATCCGACGGGGGCTGGGTCAGCACTTTTCGCCAGGCCGGCGTGCAGGTCAACGACCTGCGCCCAGCCAACTGCGGCGTCCACATCGACTGGACGGCGCACTTCGCCGAAAGATTCGCAGGCGCTCCGCTGAAGAACGTCGTCCTGTCGATCGGTGACATATCGGCTCGCGGCGACGCAATCATCACCTCACGAGGTATGGAGTCGGGCCCGGTCTACTCACTTTCGTCGAGCGCTCGTGACGCTCTCGACCGCGACGGTCGCTGCGTCATGAACGTCGACCTGCGCCCGGATCTCACGGTCGAAGTACTGGCGCAACGACTGGCACGGCGACGTCCGAAAGATTCGCTCGCTACATCCCTCCGTCGCACAATCGACCTCAGCCCGGTCGCGTCTTCGCTGCTACGCGAGGCGGTCGGCAACAGCGTTCCGACGCAGCCGAACGACCTTGCGGCTGTCGTGAAGACCCTTCCACTGGTCGTCGACTCGATTGCACCGCTGGCCCGGGCCATCTCGAGTGCCGGCGGTGTCGCCCTCGCTGAGATGGACCAGTCGTTCATGATCCGCCGGCTGCCGGGCACCTTCCTCGCCGGAGAGATGCTCGACTGGGAAGCACCCACCGGCGGCTACTTGTTGCAGGCGTCGTTCAGCACCGCGGTGGCAGCGGCGCGAGGCGCGGTCGCATGGATGGATGGCCAGGGGGTGACGTGCGCTGACTGATCCTTCAGCCGCTGTTGCGCAATCCGGTCGCAACTCCGTTGATCGCCAGGTGGACGCCGCGCTGCACGAGCTCGCTTTGATCGCCGCCGCGCCAACGACGCAGCAGAGCGACCTGCATGTGATTGAGTGGTGCGATGTAGGGGATGCGATAGCGCACGCCGCGGGCCAGAGCGGGGTTGTCGTACAGGAGGTCCTCGTGACCCGACACAGCCTTCGCAGTCCACACCGCCTTGGCATGTTCTCCGGTGACTATCTCGAAGAATCGTGCAGCACCCCCGACGCCGGCGGCCAACGTCTGAAACCGGGCCGCTATGGTGAGATCGGTCTTTGCCAACACCTGGGCCATGTTGGAGATGACGGTGCGGAACCACGGCCATTGCTCGTGCATCTCCTGCAGCTCGGCGAGCCTGTTGTTGTCGTCCCCCACCCGGGTCGCAACAGCTGAACCGACCCCGAACCAGCCGGGCAGCATCAGCCGGCACTGGCTCCAGCTGAAGACCCACGGTATGGCCCGCAGATCCTCCACCCGACCAGAGTTGGTTCGCGACGCGGGCCGCGAGCCGATGTTCATGGTCGACAACTCGTCGATCGGTGTGATCGCCCGGAACCATTCTTCGAACCCGGGGCTCTCGTAGACCAGTCGCCGATATTCACACTGCGAGGCAACGGACAGCTCTTCGGCGATGCGCACGAACTTCAGATCGACGTGGTCAGTGTTCCATCGATGCAGGACGGTGGATTCGACTGCGGCAGCGACGAGCGCCTCGAGGTTCTGCCTGGCGCGCTCGGGGTCGGCGAACTTTGCCGAGATCATCTCTCCCTGCTCGGTCGTCCGCAGACCAACCTGCACACTGCCGGCCGGTTGCGCCATGATCGCGTGGTAGCTGGACCCGCCGCCGCGACCCACGGTGCCACCCCTGCCGTGGAACAGGCGAAGCTTCACTGAGTGGCGTTGGGCCACTTCCACAAGGCTCTCCTGACAGCGGTACAACGCCCAGTTGGACGCGAGGTAGCCACCGTCCTTGTTGCTGTCGGAGTATCCGAGCATCACCTCTTGGAGCCGGCCGCGGTTGTCGAGCCATTCGCTGTATCTCTGGTGCGACCACAACGCCTCGACCACGTCGCACGCCCCTTGGAGGTCACCGATGGTCTCGAACAAGGGCACGATTCCGATCGCGAGGTCGTTCGGTGCGGGAGACGCATCGTTGCACCGCAGCAAACCCACCTCGCGAAAGAGCACCGCGACCTCGAGGACATCGGACACCGATTCACATTTGGAGATGATGTAGTTCTCGATGGCATTGGGACCGAAGGTGTGCAAGATGTTGGCCGCCTCGCGCAGGATCGAGAGCTCGGTCTCGACCACGTCACTAACGATCGAACCGATGCCGAGCAGTGGTCGAGCCGTCCCGAGCTCGGTCGACAGAATCTCGACACGCTTCGCCTCGTCGAGCGCCGAATAGTCGGCACACACCCCCGCAACGCGCAACAACTCACCGACCACCTGCTCGTGCACCGCCGAGTTCTGTCGCAGGTCGACCGTCGCCAGATGAAAGCCGAATGTCTGCACCGCGCCGCGCAGAGCCGTCAGGCGGCCGTTTGCGACGGCGTGCGCCCCGTGGCTGTGCAGTGCAGTGTCGATGCCGTCCAAGTCGGCCAAGAGCTGCGACGGGGTCTCGTAGCGCACGCGCTCACCGATTGGGGGAATGCCAGGTACGCGGCCGATGAGGTACTGAGCGGTGGCCGCCAGCCGAGCGTGCATGCCGCGCAGCGCTTGGCGATACGGCTCATCGAGCCGATAGGGCGATGTGTCCGCCGCCGCGTCGGCCAGCTGCTGAACCGCTGGGCTGACAACGACCAGACGGGACGACATCGACAGATCTTCCGCCAACCGCCACAACTGATTCAGGTGGTTCCCGAGCGCCATTGACGCTTGCTGCTGAAAGGTGTCGGCCAGCACGTCGGCCGTGACAAATGGGTTGCCATCGCGGTCACCACCTATCCACGATCCGATGCGCAGCATCGGCCGCTCGCGATCGGGGCGCGCGCCGAACGCTGCGTCGACCGCGGCGTTCAGGATCGGCGCTTGCGACAGCAGCGAGAGCTCGAAGTACCGCATGGCATCGTTGACCTCGTCACGCAGGCGCAACTTGGTGAGGCGCAACATCGCTGTCTGCCAGAGAGTCACGATCTGGCGCCACAACTCGTCCCTCCACTCCGCCTCTTCGACGTGGTTCATCTCCACCCGATCGCGTTGTTCCATCAACCAGGCCACTGCGGTCTGGATCGACTGGATCGTGCGCCGGCGAATCTCGGTGGGATGGGCGGTGAGAACGGGCACCACATCGCTTGCTGCGACAGCCCTGTGGACTTCGTCGGCGTCGATTCCCGCCTCGTGGATCAGTTGCACAGTTCGCACCAAGGTCCCTGCCGGCGGCGCCGCGCCGCTCTGCACAAGAGCGCGACGGCGACGCGCGTGATCGGTGTCTTCGGCAATGTTGGCCAACATCGCGAAGTAGCTGAACGCGCGAATGACGTGGAGGGCATCGGCAATCGGGAGCGGATCGAGCAGGTCGATGAGATGTGCGGGGTCGGCGTCGCCTACTGCTGCTCGACGGATGGCCTCGACCAGATCG
>JANMMQ010000416.1:0-2661 GCA_031373465.1 Ilumatobacteraceae bacterium
GTTCACGACGAACACCGCGATCCAGCCCAACCCGCCGAAGGACTGGTCGGATCTGCTGGACAGCAGGTTCAAGGGCCAGGTCGCGCTCGACGGCGACCCGCGTGCCTCCAACCAGGCCATCCAAGCCGTGTACGCCGCGGCACTCGCCAATGGCGGCTCGCTCGACAATGCGCAGCCGGGCCTCGACTTCTTCAAGAAGGTGGTCGACGCCGGCAACTTCGTGCCGGTCGATGCCAACCCGGGGACCATCGTCCAGGGCGCCACGCCGGTCGCTCTCCGCTGGTCCTACAACGGCCTGTCGCACCGTGACTCGACGGCCGGCAACCCGACGATCGACGTGACAGTCCCGACCAGCGGACGCTTCGGGGGCGTCTACGTCCAGGCCATCAGCAAGTACGCGCCCCATCCCAATGCTGCCAAGCTGTGGATGGAGTACCTGTATTCCGATGAGGGCCAGCTCCTCTGGCTCAAGGGCTACTGCAACCCGATCCGCTACGAGGACATGGTCAAGCGGGGCGTGGTTCCGGCGGAACTGGCAGCCAAGCTGCCCGACACGGCCGGCGCCGTCTTCCCGACGCCCGCCCAGCTCAAGGCGGCTACCGACCTCATCACCAAGGGATGGGACAAGACCGTCGGCGTCGACGTGATCGTGCCGAAGTAAGCCGATCCTCGGCAGCCGTCAGCCTGCGATGACGACCACCGAGCGGGCCGCGCCTCCGGCACGGCCCGCTCGACGCCGCTCCTGGGCCTGGCTGGGGCTCGTGCCATTCTTCCTGTTCGCCATCCTCTTCGTCGGCGCGCCGGTCACCTACCTCGTCATCGGCAGCTTCCAGAACAACGCGGGACAGACGACCCTCCAGAACTACGTCGATCTTGGGACGCCAACCGTCGCCAACGCCTTCCTCGTCAGCATCGAGGTCAGCCTCGTGACCGCGATCCTCGGCGGAATCTTCGGCTTCCTCCTCGCCTACGCCGTGATCCTGGGCGGCTTGCCTCGCTTCCTGCGCACTGCGCTGATGACCTTCAGCGGTGTCGCCTCGAACTTCGCGGGCGTGCCGCTGGCCCTGGCGTTCATCTTCACGCTTGGTCAGGTGGGGCTGATAACTGTCTTGCTGAAGAACATCGGCATCAACCCTTATGCCTCTGGCTTCACGATCTACAGCAAGTTCGGCGTCGAGCTCGTCTACCTCTACTTCCAGTTCCCGCTCATGGTCCTGATCATCGCGCCGGCCATCGACGGTCTGCGTCCGGAGTGGCGTGAGGCGGCGGAGAACATGGGCGCCAGTCCGCGCCAGTACTGGCAGAGCGTGGCGCTGCCGATCCTCTTCCCGGCCATCCTGGGCACGATGATCCTGCTCTTCGGGAACGCCTTCGGCGCGCAGGCCACTGCCTACCAGCTGACCAGCGGCCTGATTCCGCTTGTGCCGCTCCTGATCGGCAACCAGATCTCCGGCGACGTACTTCACAATCCGGGCCTTGGTTATGCGATGGCCATGGGCATGGTCTTCATCATGGCGATCTCCATCGGCGTCTACACCGTCCTCCAGCGGCGTGCGGAGCGGTGGCGGCGATGAGGCGCCGGCGCGGCTCGATCGCGTGGTGGCTGGTGTTCGTGCTTGGCGTGCTGTATTTCTTCGTGCCGCTCGTAGCAACCCTCGACTTCTCGCTCAAGGCTCAGCCGGCGTTTGCCGCCTACGGCAACTCCCTGAAGGACCCGAAATTCCTGACGAGCCTGCTCTATTCGCTGATCGTCGGCGTACTGACGATCACCGCCAGCCTGGCGCTGATCGTGCCCACTGCCTACTGGGTGCACCTGCGGGTGCCGCGGGCACGGTCGATCGTCGAGTTCGTGACGCTGCTGCCGTTCGTCATCCCGGCCGTGGTCCTCGTCTTCGGCCTGATCCGGGTCTACAGCCGCCCACCCCTGCCGTTCACCCACACCGATCTGGGCAGCACCGCCTTGCTCGTCTTCGGCTACGTCGTCCTTTCTCTGCCCTACATGTATCGGGCGGTGGACACGGGCCTGCGCTCCATTGACGTCCGGAGCCTGACCGAGGCAGCCCAGAGCATGGGCGCCGGCTGGCTGACGATCCTCTGGCGGATCATCCTGCCCAACTTGCGCGTGGCGCTACTCAGCGGCGCATTCCTGACGCTGGCCATCGTCCTCGGCGAGTTCACGATCGCCAGTTTCCTCGCGCGGCCGGCGTTCGGGCCCTATCTGAACGTGCTCAGCCAGTCCAAGGCCTACGAGCCGGCAGCGGTCGCCCTGATCAGCTTTGGCCTCACGTGGCTCGCCATGATCGTCATCGCCATCCTCGGCCGCGATTCCCGGACCCGGATCGAGATTGGCGGTGCCCACTGATGAGCGAGGCAGGCATGGGGTTCCTGGAGCTGGTCCACGTCCAGAAGCGGTTCGGCGGCTTCTCGGCGGTCGAGGACTTCGAGCTATCCGCGGAGCGCGGGGAGTTCGTCTCCTTCCTCGGCCCGTCGGGCTGCGGCAAGACGACGACCCTGCGGATGATCGCCGGCTTCGAGTATCCCGACTCAGGCAGCATCAAGGTCGATGGCAACGAGATCACGAACCTGCCGCCCAACAAGCGCAATGTCGGCATGGTCTTTCAGTCGTACGCCCTCTTCCCGAACATGACCGTGGCGAACAAC
>JANMMQ010000458.1:0-5991 GCA_031373465.1 Ilumatobacteraceae bacterium
CGAGATCGACGTCGTCGCGGCCCGGCAGCAATCGACGAGCCTTGAGCTCGACAAGGGTTGCCGCGATCAACAGGAATTCGGTCGCGACGTCGAGGTCGATGACCTGCAAGCGTTCGATCTCGGCCAAGTATTCATCGACGATCCGAATCAATGAGACCTCGTAGATATCGACCTGTTCTCTCAAAATGAGGTGGAGCAACAGGTCGAATGGCCCCTCGAACACGGGGGTTGCCACCGCAAATGCCATATGGGTTCAGGCTAGCTCGCCACTAGCCTGGCGCGCCGTGACCCGCGTGCTCTCGTGCATCCAACCAACAGGCGAAGTCCACCTGGGCAACTACCTGGGGGCCTTGCGCAACTGGGTCAACAGCCAGCACGACGCCGACGCCTTCCACGGGATCGTCGACCTACACGCCCTCACCGTCACAGACACCCCGGGGGTCATCGGCGATTCCACCGTTCGGCTGGCGGCCATGCTCTTCGCCATCGGCCTGGATCCCGACGTGGCGACCGTCTTCGTGCAGAGCCACGTGGTGCAGCACAGCCAGTTGGCGTGGGTGATGGAGTGCACCGTGTCGTTCGGAGAGTTGAGCCGCATGACCCAGTTCAAGGACAAATCGGCCAAGCGCGAGGGCGACTTCGTCTCAGCCGGCCTGTTCACCTACCCGGCACTGCAGGCCGCCGACATCTTGCTGTACGACACCAACGAAGTGCCGGTCGGCGAAGACCAGCGTCAGCACATCGAGATCACCCGCGATGTGGCCCTGCGCTTCAACCATCGCTTCGGCAAGACCTTCGTGATCCCCGAGGCCGTGACACCGAAGATGGGGGCGCGGGTGATGGACCTTCAGGACCCGACCTCGAAGATGAGCAAGACGGCAGACAGCGATGCGGGTTGCATCATGATGATGGACGAGCCCGCCGAGATCGCCCGCAAGTTCAAGCGGGCTGTCACCGACAGCGACAACGAGGTGCGGTTCGATCGGGCCAACAAACCGGGCGTGTCGAACCTCCTCGAGATCTTGGCGGTGTTCACGGGCTCGACACCGCAGGAGCGGGCCACGAAGTACACGCAATACGGTCCGCTGAAGACCGACGCGGGTGAGGCCGTCGTCGAGCTGTTGCGTCCGATCCAGGGTCGCTACAACGAGCTGATGACCGACCGCGGCGAGCTTGCACGACTGCTCCGCAAAGGCGCTGACAAGGCAGGCGAGGTCGCCGCGGCAACCCTCGACCGCGCCTACAAAGCAATCGGCTTCCTCCCCCGCTGACGCGGAAGTTGGCGTTCACACGTCGGTGATACCGGCCTTCACTGCCTCGAGCACGTCTGCCGGCACCTCAGTCATTCCGTGTGCAGACGCCGCATGTTGAGCAGCCGCGGCTAGCACCTCATCCTCGGTTTCTCCTGTCACGACTCCATCGCATCCCGGCATCACCGTTCCGCAAGCAAATTGCTTCATCTCATCTCCTCGGGTTCGTAACTACGTTGGTCCCCGTCGTGAAAGGCTAGATCACCTGCGCATTGTTGATCACTCCGGAGCGCTCGCAGTAAACAAGGAGTGTGCCCACGACGATGCGCCAGCTCACACGCGACGAGGCTTGCCGGATTGCCGTCCGGGCGCAGCTGCTCGACGCCGACCGGCCCCGCGACCTACTGGCAGTGGTCGAAAAGTTGACGTTCCTGCAACTCGACCCCACGGCAGTGGTGGCACCAAGCGCGGATCTTGTTTGCTGGTCCCGGCTCGGTGAGGCATACGAGCCTGCGCAACTTCAGCAGGCACTCGAGACGGATCGCACCCTGTTCGAGTACCGCGGTCAGGACTATGAGACGGAGCCACCGCTGGCGATGGTGCGCCCGATGGCGAACCTCGGCCTCTACCTCGCCGACATGGCTGCCTGGCCGCCCGCGGGTTTTGGCCGGCAAGTCCAATGGCTCGAGGCCAACGACGGGTTCCGTCGCCGTGTGCTCAACCTGTTGCGTACGTCTGGCCCTTTGCAGTCTCGTGACATCCCCGACACCTCCGAGGTGCCGTGGGCGTCGACCGGTTGGACCAACGACCGCAACTCCACCCAGATGCTCGAGTTCCTCGCATCCCGCGGTGAGATCGCGGTCGCCTGTCGCCGCGGCCGGCAACGTCTGTGGGACCTGGCCGAGCGCGTCTACCCAGCCGACACGCGGGTGATCGCGGCGGACGAGGCTCGCAGGATCCGCAACGAGAAGCGACTGCAAGCACTCGGCATCGCCCGCCCGCAGATAGTCGGCGACGCCGGCACACCGGCTGAGGTCGAAGGTACGAGGGGTGTGTGGCGAGTTGACCCCGAGGCGACCGCCGAGGGTTTCGAAGGACGCACTGCGCTGTTGTCGCCGTTCGACCGCCTGATCCACAACCGACCGCGAACCATGGACCTTTTCGACTTCGAGTACACCCTGGAGATGTACAAGCCCAAGGAGAAGCGACGATGGGGATACTTCGCGCTCCCTGTACTCCACCACGACCGGCTGATCGGCAAGATCGACGTCGCGGCCGACCGCAATGCCTCTCGTCTACAGGTTCACGCCGTGCACGAAGACGTCCACTTCACCCGAGCGATCACGGCCCCGGTCAACGCCGAATTGAAAGCCCTGGCGACCTGGCTCGGCCTCGACGAAGTCCGCGCTGCGTGAGCCAGGCTGCGCCGACCAGATCAGATGTCGTCGGCTTCGGCCAGCGCCGAGGCGGCTCGGCCAATTCGCATCACAAGGTCGACGGTGATCGTCGATGAGCCGGCGTCGACCAGCATCTCGGCGCCAATGCGTTCGTGGTCGTGATAGCGGCGAAACCGAGCAGTACGCGGACCGACGACGGTTGCCACCACGCGACTGAACGTTCCCAGGTCGTCCTCCAGCTTGCCGACGTCGTGCAGCAGCGCACCGGCCATCTCGTCGCGCGACCACTCCTTGGAGCCGAGCTTCTCGAAGCGCCGCGCGACCACGATCGAGTGCCGGCGGTCGGGTGCGGCCATTCGACGCCACAGTTGCAGCTCGCCCTCGAGCAACCACGTCTCGGCCCACGACGTTTCCGCGAGCCCCGGCTCGCGCCGAGACAACGACCCGGCGAACCTGCGTGCAAGATGTCTCATCGTCCCATTGCCCGCGGATGGGCCGACCGGTAGACGTCGAACAACCGTTCCTGGCTCACCTTCGTGTACAGCTGGGTCGTCGAGATCGACGCATGACCCAGCAGTTCTTGCACGATGCGCAAGTCCGCGCCGTGATCGAGCAGATGCGTCGCGCAACTGTGCCTCAACACATGCGGAGACAACTTGTGCCCAAGCCCGACTCGGTCGCCGTACTTCTTCACGATCGCCCAGGCGGCCTGACGGCTCAACCGGGCCCCACGCAGGTTCAGGAACACTGCCTCGGCATCGCCGCGACGTGCCCACCGCTGCGGTTCCAAATGCACCCGCCCGGACGGACCGAGCCACTCCGCGAGGGCCGCCGCGGCGTGGCGGCCGTACGGGACGATTCGCTCCTTCGATCCCTTGCCGAACAATCGCACCAGTTGCTCTTCGTGATCGAAATCCCCGAGAGACAGACCGCACGCTTCGGAGATCCGTGCCCCGGTCGCATACAGAAACTCGAGCAGTGCGCGGTCACGCAAGCCGGATGGTTCATTGGTCGCGGGCGCTGCCAACAGCGTGGCGACCTCATCCTCCGACAGCGGATGAGGGATGCCCGCGGGCACTCGCACGCCTTCGATGTCGGCGCTGGGATCGTCGCGGCGTACTCCTTCTTCCGTCAGGAATCGGTGGAGCATGCGGATTGCGGCAACCTGTCGCGCCACCGACGAGGGCGCGCTGCCGTCGGCTCGGCGCTCACTGACGAATGCATCCAGCGTCGGCCGATCAACAACCTGCAAGGTCGAGCCGCGGCGTGCCAACCACGAGCAATACCCGTTGAGGTCGCGTCTGTAGGCCGACAGGGTGTTGGCGGACCGCCCTCGTTCCGTGGCCATCCACGACAGGAACTCCTCGACCTCAAGCGGGAGCATCGCGCAGGCGCCGATCAACGAGGAGCAACCCGATCACCGTCTTGGCATCGTTGATCTCTCCGCGCGTCACCATCTCGACCGCTTCCGCCAGCGGGATCCGCAGCACATCCATGTGCGATTCCTCGGGACCGTGCACGTCGCGTGCCACCGGTGTCAGATCCGTTGCCAAGTACAGATGCAACACAGAGTTGGTCATGCCGGCCGAGGTGAAGAAATGCGTCAGATACTCCAGGTGGCCGGCGGAGAAGCCTGCTTCCTCGATCAGTTCACGTTCAGCAGTGACCTCGGGCAGTTCTGACGGGATGTCGCGCATGCCGGCCGGGACCTCGAGCACGTATCGATCCAGCGGTCCCCGGTACTGACGAACGAACACCACCACCGGAACACCGTTCTCGATCAGCAGTGGAACGATGCCGACGGCACCGGGCGAGCGGATGACGTCGCGCTCGAACAGCTCACCGTCCGGCGACTCGAAGGTTGCAACGGAAACGTGCCAGATGTGTCCCTGATGCACGAGCCGATCGCCGAGGTGTCGAAACCCCGGTAGCGACGAAGTCACGCGACAGACGAACTGGCTTCGTCGACGACGAACAGATGCGGTGCACGCGACTCGCGACGTGCCAAGGCGGCGTACACCAACTCGCGAAAGAGCGGATGCGGGCGGTCGGGGCGGCTCTTGAACTCGGGGTGCGCCTGCGTGCCGACCCAGAAGGGATGGTCCTCCAGCTCGATGAACTCCACCAGCCGCCGGTCAGGAGACAGCCCGCTGCATCGAAGGCCCGCTGCTTCGAGCTTGGGCTTCAGCTGAGCGTTCAGCTCCCACCGATGACGGTGCCGCTCACTGACAACGGGCTCGCCGTACGCCCGGTGGACGCGGGTGTTGGGCTCGAGGATGGCGTAGTAGGCGCCGAGGCGCTGCGTCCCACCCTTGTCGATGACATCGCGCTGGTCGTGCATCAATGCGATCACAGGATGAGGTGTCGACGGGTCCATCTCGGTCGAGTTGGCGCCGGCGAGGTTCATCACGTTGCGGGCGAATTCGATGGTCATCGCCTGCAGCCCCAGGCAGATCCCGAGACAGGGGATGTCGTTCTCTCGCGCATAGCCCGCCGCTGCGATCTTGCCCTCGAAGCCGCGCTCACCGAAGCCCCCGGGAATCAGCATCCCGTCGAGATCGGCAAGCCGACCGGCGGCCAACAGACCTTCGACGTCCTCTGCTTGGATCCAATCGATCTCAACCTTGGCCCCATGATGGAACCCGGCATGCTTCAGGCTTTCGACGACAGAGAGATAGGCGTCGGGCAGGCTGATGTACTTGCCGATCAGACCGATCTTGACCGGCTTGCGCGCCTGCTCGACCATCGTCACGACCTCTTGCCAGGGCGTCAGGTCGAGTTCCGCTTCGAGGCGCAACACGTCGCACACCACGTCGTCAAGACCTTCATTGTGGAGGATCAACGGCAGTTCGTAGATGTTGCCGGCGTCGGCGGCGTTGACAACGGCGCGCTCGTCGACGTCGCACAGGTTGGAGATCTTCCGCTTGAGGTTGGCGCTGAGGGGCTCTTCACTGCGACACACGATCACATCGGGCTGGATGCCGCGGCTGCGCAACTCCGTGACCGAGTGCTGCGTCGGCTTCGTCTTCTGCTCCCCCGACGGCCCGATGAACGGCACCAGCGTCACGTGCAGGTAGCAGACGTTGTCACGGCCGGCTTCTTTGCGGAACTGCCGGATGGCCTCGAGGAAAGGCAGGATCTCGATGTCGCCGACGGTTCCACCGACCTCGGTGATCACTACATCGACATCATCAGTGGCCAATCGATGAATCCGCCGTTTGATCTCGTCGGTGATGTGCGGGATCACTTGAACCGTCTTGCCCAGGTAGTCGCCGCGGCGCTCTGCAGCAAGAACGGCCTGGTAGATGGACCCGGTCGTGGCGTTGGAGTTGCGAGTCAGCGGC
>JANMMQ010000459.1:0-12100 GCA_031373465.1 Ilumatobacteraceae bacterium
TGGGCGCCACGCTCAACCGTTCTGCCGGGTCCGAGCTGGAGGCTGGCGCCCAGATCGTCGAAAGGTCGGCCGGAGTTTCGTCACGGACGATTCCGGACGGTCGGGCAGGGGTGGTCCAAACGATCTGGGCGCCGCGCTCGACCGTTCTGCCAGGTCCGAGCTGGAGGCTGGCGCCCAGATCGTCGAAGGGTCGGCCGGATTTCGTCACGGATGATTCGGGGCGGGCTAGGAGTCGGTGACGATGGGGGCTGTCATCGCGGCGAGGACGGTGATGAGGTCGTCGGGGGCGATCTCGATGTCGAGACCTCGTCTGCCCCCGCTGACGAAGATCGTGTCGAACAGCACGCAGGTCTCATCGATCACCACGGGTAGCGGACGCTTCTGACCGAACGGACTGATCCCACCGACGACGTAGCCGGTCAATCGCTGAGCAGTCTCGGGCGGGCACATCTCGGCACGCTTGGCGTGCACCGCAGCGGCGAGCTCCTTTAGAGAGAGTTGGCCGCAGACGGGGACGATCGCGACAACGTGGTCGCGGTCGTCGACCGTCGCGATGAGCGTCTTGAAGACGCGGTCCATCTCGACCCCGAGCGCGAGTGCCGCCGCTTGCCCGTAACGACGCTCGGCAGGATCGACGTCGAACTCGTGGACCCGAAACGCGATCCCGGCACCGTCCAACGCGACGATCGCAGGCGTTCCCCCTCGTGCCATGACGTGATCCGCCTCAGATCGTGGCGTGGCTGTTGAACTCTTCGACCAGCGGCGCGTAGGAGTCCATCTTGGCCAGCGCCGCATCTCTGTCGAGGGGCGGCAGGATCAGTGCCCCGAAGCTGGCACCGATGTCACGCAAACTCGCAATGTGTGCAGCATCGGGCTTGGCGCCGAAGACGCCGAGTCGCAGAGTCGCCGGGTCGCGGCCTGCCGCTTGGGCGACCTGTTGCAGCTTGATCCACGCCTCATCGATCGGCCATCTGCCTTCAATGGGCATCCACGCGTCGGCGTATTCGACGATGTGGCGGAAGTGCAGTTCCTTCGGCGAACAGCCGACGACGATCGGTGGATGCGGGAACTGCACCGGCTTCGGCCATGACCACGAGGGCTCGAGGTTGACGTACTTGCCGTGGAACTCGGCTTCTTCCTGCGTCCACAGGGCCTTGCAGGTGAGCAACTTCTCGCGGACGACTGCCCGCCGATGGGGGATGTCGACGCCGTGCGATTCCATCTCTTCATGGTTCCAGCCGAAGCCGACGCCGAACAGGAAACGGCCGTTGGAGATGACGTCGAGCGACGCAACTTCTTTCGCCAACCAGATCGGATCCCGCTGGGCGACGAGGGTGATCCCGGTACCGAGGCGCAACGTGGTCGTGACGGCGGCAGCCGCTGTGAGGGCGATGAACTGATCGTGCGTTCGCCAATACTCGTCGGGCAGTGGCGGTGCTCCCTCGATGCCGCCCCACGGTGTGCGGCGGCTGCACGGGATGTGTGAATGCTCGGGGAACCACAGCGAATCGAACCCCCGAGCCTCGGCTTCGCGAGCCAGCTCCATCGGCTGAATGCCGCGATCGGTCGGGAACATCATCACTCCGAGGCGCATACGGGCCACCCTACTAATCGGGGCCGGATAATCAGGCCCGTCTAGCCAAGTCGAACAGCGATGCCCGCCAGCGATGGATCGGCGGGCGGATGACGTTCGAAGACCATCGGATCATGACCGGGAACGATCACTCCTCCCGGTCCGGCCAGTGCGCGCAGGCGGTCATAGCCGGCGATCATCGCCGGGACGTCGAACACGATCGGAAAGGGTCGCGTCGCCTCCATGTTCTCGTAGTAGTGGCTGGCATCCGAGGCCAGGACCAGCCAGCCGGCGGAGGTGTTGACGCGGACGGCTTGGAGCCCATCGGTGTGACCGCCGATGTGATGCAACGAGACGCCCGGAGCGAGCTCGCTGTCGCCATCGTGGAACTCCACGCGTTTGGCGTGGACGGCCATCACCATCTCGGCGACATGGCGCGCCGTGAACGCGTGGCTCTGCTGGCTGTCGATCATGTGCCGTCCGGTGGCAAAGCCCATCTCTTTGTCCTGGAGATGAAATCGGGCGTTCGGGAACTGATCGAAGCCACCGACGTGGTCGTAATGCAGATGAGTCAGCACGACGGTGGGCGCAACCGCGGCATCGATGCCGATGAACGCCAGCCCCTCGGCTGCGGTCCGCAGCAGCCGGCGGTTGCGCAAACTCGCATCGATCGTGTCGAACCCGGTGTCGACGACAATCGTCGAGTTGCGCCCGACGATCGCCCAGACGAAGTAGTCCATCGGCATTGGAACATCGTGCGGATCGCCGCCGAGAAAGTGCTCCGGCCGACGTGCATCGCGCTCCGCGTACTTGACAGCGAACACCTCGTAGGTCTCTCGTTCGGGCATCGTCGTAGGGTACCGAACATGAATGATTCACTCTTTCAAACAGGCGTCGCCGCACGTTCTCGTGTGCTCGGCCCCGAGTTCGTGACAAGGGCGTTCGCCGGCGCCGACAGCTTCAACCGCGACCTCCAGGAGATGATCACCGAGTATTGCTGGGGCGGCGTGTGGGGACGCACAGCGCTCAGTGATCAGCAGCGCAGCCTCAACAACCTGTGCATCCTCGCCTCGCTGAACCGCCCCCATGAGTTCAAGTTGCATTTCCGCGGAGCCCTGCGCAACGGCTGCACGCTCGACGAACTGCGAGACACGTTGATCCAGGTGATGGTGTACGCCGGGGTGCCGGCGGGCGTCGAGGCGTTTCGGCTCGCCCGTGAAGTGCTCGACGCAGAAGGAGTCGTGCCGCCGCCGAGCGACAGGCCCATGCCCGACGTACCCAATACCGAGCAATGACTGTCGGATTCATCGGTCTCGGCAAGATGGGCGCGCCGATGGCCGCCAACGTCGCCGCGTCGGCACCCGGTCTCGTGTGCTTCGACACAGCCGGAACGGAAACCCGAATGCCGGCGGATGCCGTGGCTGCCACATCGATCGCGGATCTGGCTCGTCGATGCAGCACTGTGTTGATCAGCGTGCCCGACGGCGCAGCAACGATGGCCGTAGCACAACAGATCGTCGCGGCCGACAGCGCAATCGTGGAGACGGTGATCGATCTCTCGACGATCGGACCGAAGGCAGCCATCGAAGCTGCGGCGCTACTCGAGAACGCAGGCATCACATATTGCGATGGGCCTGTGTCGGGGGGTGCCGCCGGCGCACGCGCCGCAACGATCTCGCTGATGTTCGGTGGTCCGGCCGATGTGCTCGACTCGCATCGCACGTTGCTCGAGTCCTTCACCGGCAACATCTTCCAAGTTGGTGAACGGGCAGGTCTCGGCCAGGCGATGAAGCTGGCCAACAACTACCTGTCGGCCACCGCTCTCGCGGCAACCTCAGAAGCGATCGCCTTCGGCGTCGCCCATGGTCTCGACATGGAGACGATGGTCGACGTGCTCAATGTCTCGACCGGTCGCAACTCGGCAACCGTCGACAAGTTCCCGAATCGCATCCTCACCGGCACCTACGACGCCGGCTTCTCGACAGCGCACATGACCGAGGATGTCGGTTTGTTCGTCGACGGATCGGTCGAGTTCGGCACGGCGAACACGGTGTCCGCAGCAGTCGGCGATACCTGGCAGGCGTGTGACAGCTCAATGCCCGGCAGCGACTTCACGGAGATCTGGAGGTTCGTGTCTAGTCGAGCTCCTCGTGAAGGAACGCGACGACCTTCGGCCAGATGACCTTCGCGACCTCCTCGTTCAACGTGCCGAGTGCGTTGTGCGGTGCCATGAACGCGTGACCCGTGCCGGGGTGCACGGTGATCTCGACGTCGTTGCCCATGGCCTTCAACTTTGCCTCGAGCGCCTTGGCCGCCTCAGGCCCGAAGAAGTCGTCGTGCTCGGCCATGTGCCCGCGGATCTTCGCCTTCAGATTCGACCAGTCGGGTTCCATGTCACCTTGCGGGAACCCATAGAACGGCACGGCCGCAACCACCTTGTCGGGACGAGCCGCGGCAATGAGGAAAGCCAGCATGCCGCCCATGCAGAACCCGACAACGCCGATGCCCTTGCCCGTGACCCCGTCGAGCCCGGCGAGGTAGTCGATGGCCCCGCTCATGTCGCGTGCTGCGCGATCGGGTGGCATCGACTGCATCAACTGCCCTGCCTTGTCCATCTCGTCATGCGCGGCCAATTCACCGTGGTACAGGTCGGGAGCCACCGCCACGAAACCTGCCTCCGCAAGTCGCGACGCCATCTCCTTGATGCTGCTGTCGAGCCCCCACCACTCCTGGATCACCAACACGCCGGGGCCACTGCCACCCTCGGGCCGAACCAGATACCCGGATGCTTCGGAACCGTTGCTGGGGAAGGAGATCGTTTCAGCCATGGCGCACAACGTAGCCCTGTCGCGAAATCGGTGACGACGCGTGCCCGTCGTTAGTCTCGACCATCGTGACCAACTCAGACTGGTGGCGCTCTGCTGTCACCTACCAGATCTACATCCGTTCTTTCGCGGACTCGAATGGCGATGGGATCGGCGACGTCAATGGCATCCGCTCGCGTTTGGAATACATCGCCAGGCTCGGAGTCGATGCGATCTGGATCAATCCGTGGTATCCATCCCCACAGGCAGACGCCGGCTACGACGTCGCCGACTACCGCGACATCGAGCCCATCTTCGGCTCGCTCGACGAAGCCCGGGCCCTCATATCCGAAGCGCACGACGCCGGACTGCGGGTGCTGCTCGACATCGTCCCCAATCACCTGTCCGACGAGCATCCTTGGTTCCAGGCGGCGTTTGCCGCTGCACCTGGGTCGCCCGAGCGGGCCCGCTTCCACTTCGCGCCTGGAAAGGGAGCAAACGGCGACGAGCCACCCAACGACTGGAAGTCCGACTTCGGCGGCACATCCTGGACGCGCGTCGACTCGCCCGACCGCGAGTGGTATCTGCACCTGTTCGACTCGAAGCAACCCGACCTCAATTGGGACAACAACGAGGTTCGCGCTGAGCTCCTGGATGTCTTGACGTTCTGGTTCGATGCCGGCGCGGACGGGTTTCGAATCGACGTCGCCCACGGCCTGCTGAAGGCCGAGGGCCTGCCCGACCTCGGCGACGAACACCGGCGGATCGAGGGCTCCCCACCGCGGAGCGGCCATCCACATTGGGATCAGCCAGGTGTGCCTGACATCTATCGGGCATGGCGCGATCTGGCCGACTCATACGACCCGCCGAGAGTGTTCGTCGCCGAGGCGTGGGTGTCGTCGGTCGCACGGCTTGCCGACTATCTCCGTCCGCAGAACCTGCACACTGCGTTCGACTTTCATGTGACGCGTTGTCCGTGGGATGCCATCGCCCTTCGCGAGGCGATCGGCACTTCGCTCGCCGAACACCAAATCGTCGGCGCCCCGGTCACATGGGTCTTGAGCAACCACGACATCGACAGGCACGTGACTCGCTACGGCCGCGGTCCGACCCGCAACCCGTTGCACGGTCCACCGGATGAACCGGTCGACCTCGAGTTGGGAACAGATAGGGCGCGGGCGGCAATCTTGCTGGAGCTGGCACTACCGGGCGCGGTGTACCTCTATCAGGGGGAGGAGTTGGGCCTGCCGCAAGTCAACGACATCCCTGAATCGATGCTGGCTGACCCGGTGTGGGAACGCTCCGGCCACACACGACGCGGCCGCGACGGTTGCCGGGTGCCGCTGCCGTGGACCCGCACCGGTCCCTCGCTCGGGTTCAGCAATGGACCGCCCTGGCTGCCGCAACCGGCGTCGTGGTCGGAGCTATCGGTGGAGGTGGAAGAGGCGGATAACGACTCGATGCTGTGGCTGTACCGCGACGCGCTTCGCGTGCGGCGTGAACTGCAGGATCTGCACGGCGACGAACATGGGTGGCTCGATCACGGCGAGCAGGTGATCGCCTTGACCCGCAGCGACGGATTCGCCTGCGTCGTCAACTTCGGCGAGGACCCCATCGACCTGCCAGCGGGTCGGGTCCTGTTGTCGAGCCGGCCGATCAGCGACACTCTGCCCACCGACTGCGCGGCGTGGATCGCGCTGAGCTAGCCGTTCATCCCAAGAGGTCACGGACCACGTCGAGCCACAACTGTGTGGTGAGGCGCAGCGATTCGACGTCGATCCGCTCATCGTTGCCGTGGAAGCGTCGGGCGAAGTCGGCGGGCTCGACGTCCGGGCTGAACAAACCCGCTCCATAGGCGACAGCACCCATGTTGCGGTAGATGCGCGCATCAGTAAAGCCGACGACCAGTTGCGGCGTGGGGCGGGCGGTCGGAAACGGATTGGCGAGCGCACGCTCGAGGCTGTCCCACAGAGCGCTGTCGACGCGGCTGATGGAAGCCGGATCGTCCATGATCACCTCGACCTCGACCTTGTCGTAGAGATCGCCGAGCGCAGCTCGCAGATGTGCGGTGACGTCGTCATGACCCTCACCCGGCAAGGTGCGAATGTCAACGCCGATGTCGACGCAATCGGGGATCACGTTGGTCTTCATTCGTGACGGACCTCCGCCGGCGACGGTGTTGCACGAGAAAGTGGTGTGCGTGCACGCGTGCAGGTGCGGGCCCGCTCCGGGCGTCGGCAGCGAGTCGAGGAAGTTGTCGATCTGATCCTCGTCGAGCATGATCCGCTTCGTCTGCTCGTCGACCCCAAGGGTCTCGACGGTGGTCGTCCACAGCTCGTGGAAACGCGGCGGAGGGCGGTAGTCCCCGATCCGCTGGATCACCGCCGCAGCAGTCATCAACGCGTTGTTGGCCTTGAACGGTGCCGACCCATGGCCGGGCGTGCCGCGTACACGCAGACGCCGCCAGGCAACACCTTTCTCACCCACGTTGACGGAGATGTACGGGCGCTCTCTTGGCCCGCTGTGCAGTCCGCCGTTCTCGGTCAGCACGTAGTCGGCGCGAATCGCATCGGGCTGGTGATCGGCCATCCATTGCATCCCGTGCGCGCTGCCCGACTCTTCGTCGGCAACGGCGAAATAGATGAGATCGCCACGCGGTCGGAACCCGGTGGCCGCCAGGTGACGGAAAGCCACAGCCATCGACGCTGTCAGGTTGAGCATGTCGACAGCACCCCTGCCCCACACCTCGCCATCGACCAACTCACCGCCGAACGGATCGCGGGACCAACCACTTTCATTGACGGGTACGACGTCTGTGTGACCCATCAAGCACAGGCTGGGCGCTGATCGATCGCTGCCCTCGATGCGAGCGACCATCGAGCCGCGGCCGGTGGTTGGCTCGAACTGCTCGATGTCGAGCCCTGTGGAGCCGAGGAACGACGCGAGCAGATCGGCATTACGAGTTTCGAATCCGGATTCGGCAGTCCCGTCGTTGACGCAGCGATTGCGGATCATCTCCTGCAACAACTCCACCGTCTCTCCGGTCAGGATCTCCGAGCTCAGTGCTCCCATCATGTCCCTTGCTCCTTCTCTGCTCACGGCGAACTCGGCCATCGCACCATTCTGGACTGCCTCGCTCCGACACATGGATTCGGCGTATCTGCATCGGTTGGTCCAGCCTCTCCCTTCGTGTGTCCGCTCGGCTCGACCTCGGCGACGGAATCGTCGCCCTCGACGGCCTAGATCTGCTCTGGCCCGAGATTGAAGATCTCGAGGTGCATGTGGCAGGCGGCTTCGAATACTTCGGCTACTGGCTCGACGCTCACAGCGGCCCGTGCGACGACGAGCTGATGGCAATCCTCTCGGCAACATTGCCGCTTCTTCGCAACGTCCGCGCTGTCGTCTTCGAGGCGCTGCCGAACCATTTCGTAGAGATGGGCGCCGAGGCCGACGCGTTCGAGCGGTGGGTCGCGGGCCGCCATTCCAAGTGCTGATCGAGGCGTGGAAGAATTCCGCCTGACCAGTCGAAATCCGCCCATGCCTTTCGTCGGTGCAGTAGCAACAACCCCGCCGGGGTCCAGGCTGAAAGGAACAGCATCATGCCCAGGTATGCAGCACTCATCTACGGCACGGAGCCGACGAGCGAGGCCGAGTCGAACTCCGAACAGTGGGGAAAGATCATGGACGCGTACATGCACTTCGGTGAGGCAGGAGGCGCTGCGGGCGTGATCGGCGGCGGCGAAGCTCTGCAGCCCACGAACACCGCAACCACCATCCAGGTTTCCGGTGGCGCAAAAGGTGGCGACGTGGTGACCACCGACGGGCCGTTCGCCGAGACCAAGGAAGCACTCGGCGGTTTCTACCTCCTCGATTGCAAGGACCTCGACGAGGCCATCAGCTGGGCAGCCCAGATTCCCGGGGCGTGGCTCGGCAGGGTCGAGTTGAGGCCCGTGATCGACTTCAGTGGGTCGAGCTGAACGACCCGCTCGACGAGATCATCCGAATCGAGGGTGGCCAGGTGCTGGCCACCCTGATTCGCTTGACGGGAGACATCGACCGAGCCGAAGACGCCCTGCACGATGCTCTCGTTGTTGCCGCCGATTCATGGCGTCGGGATGGCGCACCGGACAAGCCCGGGGCATGGCTGACCACCGTGGCGCGCAACAAGGCACTCGACCGCTTGCGACGCGAAGCGCGCCGCAAACCAAAAGAAGAAGAGGCGTTTCGCCTTCTGACCGAGACTTCGACAGGGACGGATGACGGCAGCGACAAACGTGACGATCGACTGCGCCTGCTGTTCACGTGCTGCCACCCGGCACTGTCCCCCGAATCTCAAGTTGCGTTGGCGCTGCGCACGATCTGCGGATTGACGACTGTCGACATCGCCCGCGTGTTCCTGGTTCCCGAGCCGACCATCGGGCAGCGGATCAGCCGCGCCAAGGCCAAGATCGCCACGGCGCACATCCCGTATCGCGTGCCCGAGGCACACGAGTTGCCGGACAGGCTTCGGCCGGTGCTGGCCACCGTATATGCCGTGTTCACGGCCGGCCATCACGCGCCCGTGGGAGAGCTCGGCGCTCGACTAGACCTGGTTGACGAAGCCATCCGGCTCGGCCGCGTGCTGGTCGAACTGATGCCTGACGAGGCGGAGTGCGTGGGGCTCCTCGCGCTCACCCTGGCCACGAACGCCCGGCGAGCGGCGCGCACGGACGTGCAGGGCGAGATAGTTCTGCTCGCTGACCAGGATCGCTCGCTGTGGGACACAGCGGCCATCGCCGAGGCTGCTGCGTTGGTCGACTCCGTGCTGCGACGCGGGCGCCCCGGTGCGTATCAGATCCAGGCTGCGATCGCCTGCCTGCACGGCACCGCGCCCACGTACGCCGACACCGATTGGCCGCAGATCGCTGAGCTGTACCGGCTGCTGGAGATGCGCTGGCCCACATCAGTCGTACGAGTCAATCGGGCGGTCGCCGTGGCCGAGGTGGCCGGACCGCGCGCTGGGCTCGAGGTCCTGGCCGAGCTCGTGGGTACCCCGACGGAGCGATGGCACCTGTACTGGTCGACGCGCGCCGACTTTCAACGTCGCCTGGGCGAGACGGCTGCAGCAGCGGATTCGTACAGACACGCGCTCGGCTGCCCGTCCAACGACAGCGACCGCCGGTTCCTCACACGACGCCTCGCCGAGGTCGAGGGAGCCGAACCTGACACTCGGTAGGCCATGCGGACCAGTTTGGGCCCGCTGGCTCAAGTCGATCGGGCCCTTGCCGATGAACGGGCATGGAGAAGCGGGACAATGCGTTGGCATCGGCCACGCTCTAACAGCGGGCCCTTCGCCGGGCCGCGCGTCGCTTTCGTGATGTCGGGCGGCGGATCGCTCGGTGCAATGCAGGCCGGCCAGTTGCGCGCCCTCTTCGAAGCCGGGATCACACCCGACCTGGTGATCGGCGTCTCTGCCGGCGCACTCAATGGAGCGGCGATCGCTCACCAACCGTCCGTCGAAACAGCCGATCAGCTCGCGACGATCTGGTCCGGCTTACGACGAGAAGACATCTTCCGTGGCTCGCGTCACGAGCGTGCGTGGCATGTGCTGCGGCACCATCCGCATCTCTACCGCTCCGACGGGCTCGTCGATCTCGTCAACCGGTTCTTGCCGGTAAACGATCTCGCCCACCTGTCCATACCGTTCGAAGCTGCAACCGTCAATCTCGATGAGGCCCGGATCGACTTCCATTCCGCCGGCGATCCGCGCGATGTGCTTGTCGCTTCAGCTTCGTTGCCTGGAGTCTTCCGTCCAGTGATGATCAACGGCAGCAGGCATGTCGACGGCGGAATCGCAGTCAACCTCCCCATCCAGCGCGCTCGCGATCTCGGCGCCACGTTGATCATCGCTTTCGACTGCAAGGCCGGAACCAAGCACCAATTGCCGGCGTCGATGTCAGCGCTTGGCGTGCTGACGTCGTCGATCGCAATTGCCCGCGAGATCCTCACTCCTGCACAGGATCATCCAAACGTCATTCGCCTGCCCGCACCCGACACGCAGGGCATCGGCATATACGACTTCAGCCAGAGTGCACGACTGGCGAACGAGGGGCACCAACTGGTCTCTGCATTTCTCGCCGAACGCCCGGAGCTGACGTCGTTGCGAAGCTTCTCAGCTGCCTGACAGCAGCTCGATCGAGACCTCGCGCATCCGGTACTTCTGGATCTTGCCCGTGACCGTCATGGGGAACTCGTCTGTGATGTGCATGTAACGCGGGATCTTGTAGTGGGCGATCCGACCGCGGCAGAACGCCGCCAACTCGTCGCGCGTCAAGGTGGCGCCCTCGCGCAACCGAACCCAGGCCATCAGTTCCTCGCCGTACTTCTCGTCGGGAACCCCGATCACCTGTACGTCGACGATGGCGGGATGCGAATAGAGGAACTCCTCGACCTCTCTCGGATAGATGTTCTCGCCACCGCGAATGACCATGTCCTTGATGCGCCCCACGATGCTCACGTACTGATCGTCGTCCATGACCGCCAGATCGCCCGAGTGCATCCATCCCTCGCTGTCGATCGCGTCGGCGGTCTTGCCCGGTTCGTTCCAGTACCCCAGCATCACTGAGTAACCCTTCGTGCAGAACTCACCGGGCTCGTTCAGACCGACGGTCTCGCCCGTCGCCGGATCGACGACCTTCACCTGCAGGTGCGGCAGAACCCGCCCAACCGTGCCGACGCGCTTGTCGAGTGGGTCGTCGGGCGACGTCTGGGTGGAGACCGGAGATGTCTCGGTCATGCCATAGCCGATCGTCACCTCGCTCATGTGCATCTCGTCGACGCACTGCTTCATGACCTCCACGGGGCACGGCGAGCCAGCCATCATCCCGGTTCGCAAGGACGTGAGGTCGAACGTGTGAAAGTCGGGATGGGCAAGCATGGCGATGAACATGGTCGGCACACCGAGCACGCTCGTGCAGCGCTCGTCCTGCAGCGTCTGCAGCGTGGCCAAGGGCTCGAACGACGGTGCCGGCAGCACGGTCGTCGTGCCATGGGTGAGATTGGCCAGGTTCCCGATCACCATGCCGAAGCAGTGGTAGAAGGGCACGGGGATGCAGACCCGGTCGGCCTCGGTGTAGCGGAAGCCCTCGCCGAGGAAGTAGCCGTTGTTGAGCAGGTTGCGATGGCTGAGGGTTGCCCCCTTCGGGAAACCGGTGGTGCCGCTGGTGTACTGGATGTTGATGGGATCACGGTTGGTCAGCGATTCGCCGCGCGCCGCCAACTCGTGCGGCGTAACGCTTTCGCCGGCCGTCGACAGGCCGTCCCAATCCGGAGTCGCCAGCAGAATGACGTGCTCCAGATCCGGAAGTGACGGCCGGACCTCGGCGATCATGCCTGCGTAGTCGCTCGACTTGAAGGCCTTCGCGGCAACCAGTGCCCGGCAACCCGACTGCTCAAGGGCGTACCGCAGTTCCTCCGTCTGATACGCCGGATTGATGTTGACCAGGACCAGTCCCGCCTTGGCCGCAGCGAACTGGATGTACACCCACTCCACGTTGTTCGGGCTCCACATGCCAACGCGGTCTCCCGTGCGCAGTCCGAGGCCCATCAGGCCGCGGGCGACCTGATCGACACGATCCGCAAGCTGGCGATACGTCAGCCGAATGCCCTGGAACGGCGCCACCAACGCCTCCCGATCAGGGTGGGCGGTGACCGTACGGTCGAAGGCTGACCCGATCGTGTCTTC
>JANMMQ010000010.1:0-3174 GCA_031373465.1 Ilumatobacteraceae bacterium
TCGCTGAGCTGGCGAGTTGGTTCAACCGCGGCGCCAAGCGCAATGACTTGGTGCTGTACCTCGAGACGTTCGCTCACACGGTCGGCGTCATGCAGCATCGCGACGCCATCGAACGGGTGTCGTACGAATGTGTCAAAGACCTCGCTGCCGATGGTGTGGTCTACGCGGAGGTTCGCATGGCCCCCGAGCTGTGCACAGAAGCCGGGCTCACGCTGGACGAGGCCGTCGAAGCAATGCTCGACGGCTTCCGCCGCGGGGCCGCCGAGACGGACGTGACGATCTACCTCATCCTCTCTGCCATGCGCACCGCAGCGCGAAGTCGAGAGATCGCCGAACTGGCGGTGCGCTGGCGCGACGCCGGTGTGGTCGGGTTCGACATCGCAGGTGCTGAGGAGGGCTTCCCTCCGACCCGCCATCTCGATGCCTTCGAGTTCGTTCGAAGCGAGAACTTCCACACCACCATCCACGCCGGCGAGGCCTTCGGCCTTCCGAGCATCTGGGAGGCAGTGCAGTTCTGCGGCGCAGAACGACTGGGCCACGGCGTGCGCATTGTCGACGACATCGTGGGCGCGCCCGGGGACGAGGAGCTCGGCCGCTTGGCCGCGTTCGTGCGCGACAGGCGAATCCCGCTCGAGCTGTGCCCGACGTCGAACATCGGAACCGGGGTGTGCAAGACGGTCGCCGATCACCCCATCGGCATGTTGCGCCGGTTGCGGTTCCGGGTCACGGTCAACACCGACAATCGGCTCATGAGCGCCACCTCGATGACCTACGAGATGGAACAACTCGCCGACGCCTTCGGTTGGGGGCTCGACGATTTCGAATGGCTGACGATCAACGCGATGAAGAGTGCGTTCGCCCCGTTCCCGGAACGCCTGCGAATCATCAACGGCATCATCAAGCCGCGCTATGCGCTGGCTCGTGCAGAGCAAAGCGTCGGCCTGAGCTGAATCTGACACACTCCTGACATGACCGTCGCTGTTCATCTCGTCGAGCACCCGTTGATCGCTGATTCGCTCACGCGAGTGCGCGACAAGGACACGCCCAACGCTCTGTTCCGTCAAGAGCTCGAGCGCATCGGCACACTGCTCATCGCCGAGGCCACGCGTGGCCTGCTCACGCACGAGGTGCGAGTCACCACCCCGCTGGTGACCACATCGGGCCGGGCACTGTCGTCACAACCGGTGGTCGTTCCGGTCCTGCGGGCCGGGCTCGGCTTCGTGCACGCAGCACAGGAGTTGCTGCCGAACGCCGACGTCGGCTTCATCGGGGTGTCGCGCGATGAGTCGACGTTTCAACCGAAGCCCTACGTCAACAAGCTTCCCGAGTTCCTCGCCGGACGGCAGTGCATCGTGTTGGACCCGATGCTCGCAACAGGCGGATCGCTGGCCCACACGTGCCAACTGCTGCTCGAACGAGGCGCCACCGGCACGATCATCGTCGTGTGCGTGCTGGCTGCTCCCGAGGGCATTGCCCTGCTCAAGGCCGCCGGCCTCGACCTGGCGATCTATACCGCCGCGGTCGACGAGCACCTCAACGAACACGCCTTCATCGTCCCCGGCCTCGGCGACGCGGGCGACCGCCAGTTCGGCTCCCCAGCCTCAGCCTGACCCCGGTGAACGAGTGTTTGGCGCGCCCCCGGGGTGGCCCCAAACACTCCGATGCGCCGCCGCGAGACGGAAACACTCGATCAGAGGAGGGCGGCGAGGGAGTGGAGGTAGCTCGTGGGATCAATGTTGATGCCCTCGCCGTAGAGCTTGACCTTCGGCTCGGTGCCGCTGGGCCGCAGTTGCAGCCGTAGCTCGGGACCCAGTTGGAGCCGCAACAGTCCGGCTTCGTCGAACCATTCGACGTCCGTCACCTTGCGGTCATCGATCGCCTTCGGTGGGTCTGCGCGCACGCGTGCGACAGCGGCCGCCCCGTCGACGGGAGGCATCTTCACGGACATGTCGGCCATGACGTGCCTGCCGAAGTGATCGCTGATCGCGTCGAGCCGACCTTGCAATGTCACACCTTCCACTGCCGCGAGTGCGGCGACCTCGGCCAACAGGACGGCCGCGGTGATGCCGTCCTTGTCGAGCGGCCGGCCCGTGACGAGGAATCCGAGAGCCTGCTCGTAGCCGAACACGAAGTGACACTCCGGCCGGCTCAGGATCGTGTGGCCGATCCACTTGAAACCGGTGTAGGTCTCGGCGAACTCAACGCCACCTTCCTTGGCCATCTTCGCGAGCAACGATGACGACACCAGCGTGGTGATGACGAGACGATCGTCGCCGGTCGTGTGCCGCAGGATGTGCTCGGCCAGCAGCCAGCCGATCTCGTCGCCCTGCAACCTGCGCCAGCCGCCCTCCGGCGTCGGGATCGCCGCGCCGAGACGGTCGGCGTCGGGGTCGTTGCACAACGCGATGGCCGCGTCGTGATCAGCGGCCTGGGCCAGCAACAGGTTCATCGCCCCAGGCTCTTCCGGATTCGGGAAGGCGACGGTCGGGAAGGCGGCGTCCGGCTCCTGCTGCTCGGGGACGACGAACGGTGCCGGAAAACCGGCACGGGCGAACGCGGCGAGCAGCGTCGACCCGCCGACCCCGTGCATCGCCGAATACGCGACCGGCACACCGGCGAGGTCGGGCCGCAGTCGCACCGCCGGTACGGAGTCGAGATACGCCTCTACATACGAGTCGTCGAGCCATTCGATCAGCGGATCATCCGGTTCCGACATCGGCACGGAACACGGGTCGACCAGGTCGATGCACGCGGAGATCTCTGCGTCGACGGGCGACACGATCTGGGCTCCCTGAGAGGTGAACACTTTGTACCCGTTGTCGGCCGGTGGATTGTGCGACGCAGTGACGACGACACCCGCCGCGGCGCCGACTCCGACGATGTTCCAGGCGACAAGCGGTGTCGGTACGACGTGACGAAAGATCATCGCCCGCACGCCCTGCGCGGCGCAGACCCGGGCGGTGTCGCGCGCGAATGCGTCGCTCTTGCGGCGGGCGTCGTAACCGATGATGACGCCACGCTTTGCTGCGTCGGGCTCAGCTTTCAACAGGTAGGCGACCAGTCCGGCAGCGGCCTGCTGGACGACCAGGCGGTTCATTCGTTGGGGGCCGGCGCCAACCGCGGCGCGCAAACCCGCAGTGCCGAACTGCAGCCTGCCGCCGAATCGAACGGACA
>JANMMQ010000499.1:0-1795 GCA_031373465.1 Ilumatobacteraceae bacterium
GTGGACCGTGAGGTCCAGGACCTTCTTGCTGATGCCGTTGATCCGATACGTGCCGGCGAGCGGCACGACCACGAACTGGTCGTCGACGAGCAGCTTCATCGCGTCGGCGGCCGCCTTCTGAACGTCGGCGGTGGTCGTCGCCTCGTTGCACCGCTTGATGTTCGCGTCGAAGGCGGCTCCGATCGCGAAGGCGTTGCCGTACATGTTGGACTCCTCGTCGCCTCCGGGTTCGGGGCTGGAGAACAGCAGGGCCGGCAGGAAGCAGGGGTTGGCGTCGTTCTGGCTTCCGGCCTCGACCCACAGGTCGCCGTCGCCCTTGGCGAGGCGCGCCTCATAGCTGGCGGTATCGGGGGTGACGACGATCTTCACGTCGATCCCGACCTCTTTGAATTGGGCCTGGGCGAACTCGGGCATCGGCTTGTGCACGTCGGCGTTCGGGAAGCCGACCACCATCGAGAGCGAGAGCTTGCGGCCGTTCTTCTCGCGGATGCCGTCGGCCCCGAGCTTCCAGCCGGCATCGTCCAGGATCTTCTTGGCCTTGGCCACGTCGCGGTTCGTGCCCGTGATGCGACTGGCCTCCGTCCCGAGGATGCCTGAGGGGATCATCGTCTGGCTGATCTCGGCGTTGCCCTGCCAGACGCTCTCGACCACGGTCTTCTTGTCGATCGCGTAGGCGATGGCCTGGCGGATGGCGATGTCCTTCCCGAGGTCGAAGCCCTGCTTGCCGCGCACGTTGATGTAGATCGCCTCGTACGCGCCGACCTTCGACCGGCTCACGCTGAAGTCGCCGGTGATCGTCTTGGCGGACTCCTTCGGGATGTCGCTGATCTGGACCTCACCGGCCTGCAGCGCCAGCACGCGCGTGTTCGCGTCCGGGATGAACCGGAAGGTGACCTTCCGCAGCGTCGGCTTGCCGCCCCAGTAGTCGTCGTTCGCGGCGACGACGATGCGCTGGTCTTTCACGTACTCGACGAGCTTGAACGGGCCCGTGCCCATCGGCTTCGCCGCCTCGGACTCTGCCTTGGCGATGCTCCAGGTGGGGTGCACGAGTTGCTGGAGCGCACGCAGGTTCTGGCTCTTCGGGGTGATGTCGACCGTGAGGTCATCGACCGCCACGGCGGATGTCGCGCTCACGCCCACCGTGCCACCGCCCTGCTTGGCGATGCGCTGGAGCGACCAGATCACGTCCTTCGCGGTGAAGGCCGTGCCGTCGTGGAACTTCACGCCCGAGCGCAACGTGAAGCGATACGTGTTCGGCGCGCGGAACTCCCACTTCGTGGCGAGGCCCGGCAGCACCTGGTAGTCCGGCGACAGCGTGACGAGCGTGTCGAAGATGTTCGCGTTCAGCGGATACATGCCGATCGTCGTGCGTTTTTCGTCGTTGCGATAGCCATCCGCGGTCGTCGCGACGGCCAGCTCCTGGACCGCTGCGAGCTCGACCTTGGCGCTCCCCGCGGGAGACGACGTCGCCGTGCCTCCGCTCGGCCCGGCGCATGCCGCGACGACGAAGATGGCGAGAAGACCCGTGACGATGACGCTCAGGCGTCCCCGACCTACCACATCCATACCTCCATCCGCCCGGCCAGGACGGATGACGGAACGGTACGACCACCCTCCCCTCCCGGCAAGGAGGGGGTCGCTCGTGGCACGTCCGAGTGGCGACTGCCACGTGGCAACGGGTCGTACCGTGAAGACGTGACCGGCTCGCCCCCCGCCCCCGTCGCAGGAAGACGGGGTCTGCTCCTGGTGCTTCCGTTGTTCCTCTTGGGAGTGGTCGCCGTCACGGTCCTCCAGG
>JANMMQ010000526.1:0-2540 GCA_031373465.1 Ilumatobacteraceae bacterium
GGTCGTGCGCGTTGGCAACGCGCCAGAGGCGCGGACCGACGCCGATCACGACAGCAGTCGTCAGCAGCGCTCCGGCGACGACGATGGCCGCGACACGAAGGAGCCAAGCAATGAGACGCACGCATCGTGCAGGCTAGTTGCGGGGCCTTGGCGATCGTCGGCACCCGGTAGCTTGGCTCGCCATGATCCCCCACCACCCGTTCCGGTTCGGCGTGCAGGCATCGACGGCTCCCAATGCCGCGTCGTGGGTGGCTCTCGCTCGCAAGGTCGAGTCGCTCGGCTACAGCACGCTGACCATGCCAGACCACTTCGGGGATCAGCTGGCACCAGTTCCTGCGCTGATGGCTGCGGCCGCAGCGACCACCACGCTGCGCGTCGGCGCGCTGGTATGGGACAACGACTACAAACATCCGGTGGTCCTGGCAAAAGAACTGGCGACGATGGACATGTTGTCCGAAGGACGACTCGAGATCGGCCTCGGCGCAGGATGGCTGGCGACCGATTACCAGCAGTCAGGTATCGAGTACGACTCCAACAAGGTGCGAGTTGATCGCTTCGAGGAGGGTCTCGCTGTCATCAAAGGCGCGATGAGCGGCGAGCCGTTTTCCTTTGCCGGTCAGCACTACACCATCACCGACTACACCGGCTCGCCCAAACCGTCGCAAACCCCGTGTCCCCCGATCCTGGTCGGCGGCGGAGGCAAGCGGGTGCTCACCATCGCGGCGCGGGAGGCCGACATCGTCGGTATCAACGGCAACCTCGCCGCAGGAATGATCGGACCGGAGGCAATCGCAACGATGACAGCGGCGGCCGTTGACCAGAAGTTCGAGATCGTGAGCGCGGCCGCGGGCGGTCGACTCGCCGAGCTCAAGCTCAACATTCGCGTGTTCATGGTTCGCGTCACCGACGATCGTCAGACCGCCGTTCAGCAGATCGCAGACTTCGTACAGGTCGATCCATCGATGGTGCTCGAGACACCGTTCACGCTGATCGGCACGTCCGCCCAGATGGTCGAGGACCTGCTACGCCGCCGCGAGCGATGGGGCTTCAGCTACATCGTCGTCGGAGGTGACGACGTCGAATCGTTCGCGCCTGTCGTCGCCGAGCTCTCCGGTAATTGAGGCGCGCGCTTTCGCGACGAGGTCGAGGCCGCTGAGCCCCGGGAGGTTGTCGATGCGACGATCGATCCGAGCCGTCATCGCGGCTCCTTCTTCACCGCCGAAGAGGTACGAGATGAGATGGCGCACCTCGGGATCGGGCATCACATCACTTCCGACAGGAGCCCAGAAGCGACCCAGCGCCTGCCGTGTCAGCCATCGGGAGCGACGGCTTGCTCCCAGCCGCTTCGACGCCTGCGCCGCGTAGAAATCGATGTGCCGACCCTCTTGTTTCATGATGCGTCGCAACAGCTCCGCCACGACCGGGTGATCGCATCGCTGGGCGAGCCGCGCATACCCGGCTTGCGTCGTCCACTCGTTGATCGCACCCCACGTCATGTGGACCGCGGTCATGGATGACCCGACGAGGATTGATGCGAGGCCGTGCGTGAAGGGCTTGATCGCTTCCGAGACCCGCCGCGCACGGCGAAGCTCACGAACCCGCGCTTCGCCGGCAGCTTCGCCGTGTGCGCGCAGCACCTCCGCAATCGCCGCGCCGTGCCAATACTCCTCGAAGCTCCAGAACGTGAGGAAGGTGGTGATCTCCGGATCACGGTGAGCTGAGGTGACCAACAGGTCGCGCAGGTAACAGATGGTGTGAAGCTCGATGTCGTGCATGTAGCGCAGGCAGCGCAGCACGTCCGCGTCGAGCCGATGCGTGTGGAAGGCGTTGGCCAGATCGAGGTCGTGCACGTCGAGCCTTGCGACCATCTGGGTGTACTTGTCGATCGTCAACTGCATGCCGTACGTTCGACGCACGGCACGAGCTCGGATTGGTCAGACGACCGTGACTTTGAGAGCCTCGTCGCCCTTGCGACCCTGGCCCACTTCGAACTCCACCGTTTGGCCCTCTTCGAGGGAGCGGTAGCCGTTGCCTTCGATGTTCGAGAAGTGCACGAACACGTCGGCACCGCCCTCTCGTGAAATGAAGCCGTAGCCCTTTTGAGCGTTGAAGAACTTCACGGTGCCGGTAGCCATTGCCTGTACTCTCCAGATTGCTTTCTGGCCCAACGACATGTTGGGCACTGGGGCGTAACGCTAGCTGGTTGCGGACAACGACGGCTACCGAATCACTGTGCCCAACGATCGGAGGTCCTCGCCGTTCCTGACTGCGGTGGGCCGTGACGCGGCAAGAACCGGCCCGGGGCCCGGTTCTTGCCGATTCAACTACTGTTTGGATGATCTTGGCATCAGACTGGCAAGCCCTGGTCTTGCCCTTGTCAGCGTCGTTTACTTGAGATCCGCCAGAATCTCCGCCGCTGCGGTGTAGCCAGAATCCACTGCACCGTTGAGGTAGCCCTGGAAGTCGATGGATGTGTGCTCCCCAGCGAAGTGGCAGTTGCCGGAGCGCTCTCGCTCGGCCCCTGCGAAGGCGGTGTACTG
>JANMMQ010000529.1:0-3968 GCA_031373465.1 Ilumatobacteraceae bacterium
ATCGACCCGCTTGTAGGGATCGCGCGCATGCACGAACACCTCCTCGTCCTCCTCGAACCAGTTGTCGACCTTGTTCCAGTAGAACGCGGCATAGGCCGACAGGTCCGGTGCCCCTTCGATGGGCGATGGATAGCTCCACACCGCGTTCTCGATCCGCCGCTCACCGACGACGACCGACCAGTACTCGGCGTCACCTTTCAGCGGGCAGTGCGTGGAGCGATCGGTCTTCTCCAAGAGGTCGAATCGAATGTCTTCCTTGGGCAGGTAGTAGACGGGAAGATGGCCGATCTCGAACAGATAGATCGAGTGGATGGTGTCGGCGATGGCCACGCCGTCGACAACCGCTCGTAGCCGGCGATGGTTCGGCTCGAGGCGTATGGGCTGTTCGACCATCAAGCGACAACCACCGCCGTTCGAAGAACCATCGTCGGTGGTTCGTGGGCCCGAATCGACGGCAGCGTGCCGACGAAAAGCTCGATCTGGACGCGCGCCTGTTGGCCGGCACAGCCTTGCGAGAGGCTCGAAGTCGGTCGGTCCTCGGTGACCGAGTTCGGATTGCCGTGCACACACATCACCGTTCCGTTGTCCAGCTGCAGCGGGTCGTACCACGCACCCGTCGCGAGTTGGGCAACACCCGGACGAACCGCGGTCGAATGCACGGCACCAGCGAGGCAGGCGCCACGGTCGTTGAAGACTCGAACCACGTCGCCGTCGCCGATGCCACGCGCGTCGGCGTCGATCGGGTTGATGAGAATGGGTTCACGTCCGTTGACCTTGCTGGCCAGACTGAACGCCCCGACGTCGAGTTGACCGTGCAGCCGCGTCGAGGGCTGGTTGGCGATCAAGTGGATGGGGAACGAGCCGTCACCGCCGTTGTCGGGCTCGAACCAGGCGGGATGTCCGGGGCAATCGGCATAGCCGAAGCTGGCGATCACCTCGGACGAGAGCTCGATCCGGCCGCTCGGCGTCCGCAGCTTGAACTGATCGGGATCGTTGCGGAACTGCGCGAACATGACCAGGTCCTCGTCGGGGAACGGCATCTTGACCCCGCCGTCGGCCCAGAACCGCTCGAACGGAGGAGCCTCGCCGCCGCCCTCGCCGATCTTCGCGCGCCACCTCTCATACATGTGTTCCAGCCACTGCCGGGGTGTTCTGCCCTCCGTGAAGGCGTCGCCGACACCCATCCGCTCGGCAATCATCCGGAAGATCTCGTGATCGTCCCGCGCCTCGCCCGGCGCCGACGTCGCCCGATGCATCGCGTTGAGGTGTGTGTCGCGGCGACCAGCACCGAAGTCTTCGCGCTCGGTGGGAATGGTGGTCGGCAGCACAATGTCTGCGTGCCGGGCCATCGCCGTCCAGTACGGCTCGTTGACGATGACGGTCTCGGTCGACGCAAGTGCTCTGCGCAACCGAGCGAGATCCTGGTGATGGTGGAACGGATTGCCGCCGGCCCAGTAGACGAGCCGGATGTCGGGATAGGTGTATCGGCCACCGTCGTAGGTGAACTCGGCTCCGGGGGACAGCAACATGTCGGCGATCCGCGCTACGGGGATGAACGTGCGCACCGGGTTCGGGCCCTTCGGCATGTGCGGCAGTCCCACCGCGGGCCCGGTGGATCCGACATCTCCCATCGAGCCGTAGCCGTGACCGAACCCTCCGCCTGGCAGGCCGATCTGTCCGAGCAACGCGGCCAGCGCGAGGCCCGCCCAGACCGGTTGCTCGCCGTGCGGTATCCGTTGCAAGGACCAGGTGACCGTCACGAGCGAGCGCACCGACGCCATCCGACGGGCCAAGCTGCGGATGTCGTCGGCGGGGATCTGGCAGCGAGTGCTGGCCCAATCCGCGTCCTTAGCGACTCCATCGGAAGTGCCGAGTACGTAGGCCTCGAAAATGTCGGCGCCCGCTGTGTACCGATCGAGGAACTCGCGGTCCGCGAGGCCCTCGGTCAGAAGCGTGTGCGACAGCCCGAACATCAGCGCCACGTCGGTCCCCGGCGTGACCGGATACCACGTCGCCGGAATGCCGGCGGGAAGATCGTTGCGGACAGGGCTGATGAGCGCGAACTCGACTCCCCGCCCCACAGCCTGAAGGAGATAACGCCCGGTGTGATGCTGCGTCATGCCACCGTGTGTGACGAACACGTTCTTTGCGGGGATGCCGCCGAACGCGACGACGAGGTCGGTGTGCTCGACAATTGTCGGCCACGACGTCGGGCGGCGCAGCACCTCTTCGGCGCTGCCGACGATGTGCGGCAACACCACGACCGAGGTGCCGTTGCTGTACGAGTTGATCGATCGGGTGTATCCGCCGATGAGGTTGAGCATCCGTTGGAGCTGTGTCTGGGCTTGATGAAAGATGCCGGCGCTGGCCCAGCCGTACGAGCCCCCGAAGATGCTCTCGTTGCCATGTTTGCTCCGAACCCGTTGCAACTCGGCGGCGACGGCGTCGATGGCCTCGCTCCAGCTGACCTCTACGAAGTCGTCATTGCCTCGGCTGTCGCTTGGTCCCGGTCCGTGCTCCAGCCAGCCACGTCGAATCGCCGGACGTTGAATCCGCGTTGCATGCCGCGCGGCACCGATGACGCCCGCGAGCAGAGGTGACGGATCGGGATCGGTCGGGTGCGGGACCACTTCCACGATCTCGTCGTCGACGACGCGGACACCGTGCGCGCCCCAGTGCGACGTTGTGGGTATCACAGTCGACATCGATTCATGATTTCACAACCGGCGTCTCCGAGCCACGCGCGACAATCGACGTATGTCACATGACGAACGGTCACACGATCCGAGCTGCGAGCGCCAGTGGGGATTTCGCACCAGGGCGATCCACGCCGGTGCGCACCCCGAACCCGTCACCGGTGCCCGGGCGGTACCGATCTATCAGACGACGAGTTTCGTCTTCGAGAACACCGCTGACGCAGCAAACCTGTTCGCGTTGCAGAAGTACGGCAACGTCTACACGCGCATCAGCAACCCGACGGTTGCCGCGTTCGAGGAACGAATGGCCAGCCTCGAAGGCGGCATCGGCGCTGTGGCAACAGCCAGCGGTCAATCCGCGGAGTTCCTCGTCATCGGCGCGCTGTGCGAATCCGGCGATCATGTCGTCTCGTCCGCCCAGCTCTACGGAGGCACGCGGACACTTCTGGAGTGCACCTTCGCGAGGTTCGGCATCGCCACCACCTTCGTGTCGAGCGATCAGCCGGCCGATTTCGAGGCGGCATTGCAACCGAACACCAAGTTGATCTACACCGAAGTGGTAGGCAATCCCTCCGGCGTCGTTGCCGATCTCGCAGGGCTCGCCGAAGTCGCCCACAGCGCGGGGATCCCACTCGTCGTGGACTCGACTGTGGCAACCCCATATCTGTGCCGGCCGATCGAGTGGGGCGCAGACATCGTCGTGCACTCGGCAACCAAGTTCCTCGGCGGGCATGGCACGTCGCTCGGTGGCGTCGTCGTCGAGTCCGGTCGATTCGATTGGGGCAACGGCAACTTCCCGCGCATGACCGAGCCGGTTGCTTCATACGGGGACCTGTCGTGGTGGAACAACTTCGGCGAATTCGCGTTCTGCACGAGACTTCGTGCCGAGCAGTTGCGCGACGTGGGACCGACGCTGTCCCCGTTCAACGCCTTCCTGTTGATGCAGGGCATCGAGACGCTGCCCCAACGGATGGACGCCCACCTCGACAACACTCGTTCCGTGGCCAAGGCGCTGTGCGGCAACCCGGCCGTCGCATGGGTCCGGTGGGCCGGACTGCCCGATCACCCTCACCACGCCAGAGCGGCGCAGTACCTCCCGATGGGACCAGGGGCCGTCTTCTCGTTCGGCGTAGTCGGTGGCCGTATCGCCGGAAGCGCCTTCATCGAGGCGTTGGAGATGTGCAGCCACCTCGCCAACATCGGCGATACGCGCACGCTCGTGATCCATCCCGGCAGCACAACGCACCGGCAACTCTCAGACGCCGCGCTCGA
>JANMMQ010000033.1:0-2072 GCA_031373465.1 Ilumatobacteraceae bacterium
CATATAGGGCTCGAGGGGACCGGCACCTACGGTCTCGGCGTAGGCCGCAGCTCGCAACGTGCGCTCCGTATGTTCGTCGAGGAGCCCGGCACCGCGCTGCAACCGTGCCTGATTGATTCGGGCGATCTCCTCGGACATCCACCGACCCATGAGCAATTCGAGGCGGGAACGGTCCTCGCGAATCCCGACGCGGCGTTGTCCGTCGCTGGCCGAGAACGCAGTCGAGTGGGAGTCGGCTTCGATAGCTTCGACGAGTCGAACCGAGAGCCGGTCCGTGAGCTCGCGGACCATGGCCCGGTCGACGTTCATGAGCGATCGTCCATCGCGTGGTTGTCATGGGGGCTCCACCCGTCGTGCGGACGCATCTGTCGCAGGCTGACGGACACCACTGCCACCAATTCGTTGAGCGAGCGCATGAGTGGCGACCGACGGAGCCGGTTGGCCGAGCCGGCCCGGCCCGCAAGTACTGCTGCGGCCCACGGATCGTCGGCAAGAGCAACAACGGTGTCAGCGCGAACGAACGCGGCCACCTCGTCAGGCGCGTAGGGACGGGACCCGATCAGCGCGACGACAGTGGGAATCGATCTAACTGCGAGTTGCGCCGTCAGCTCCGCCAGCCGGTCGAACCCGAGAGCGGCTGCCGCCGAGGAGCCGGCGTGCTGGCGATGACCCACGACGACCATGGCCGCGTGAGTCACCAAGGGTGACAACGGACCGCGCAAGCGGCCGCCGTCGGCGATCACGACCGTGGTGTCGAGCGCCGAGAGCACCGGCAACACCGACACCCCTGCGGCGAGCACCACAGCCGCAGCCTCGACGGCCCGGGTGGGAGCGACCAGAACGTCGACGCCCGACTCGGAGCGCTGCATCATGGATTGGATCATCGGCCAGGTTCCGGAAGCCGATGAGGCTGCAGCCTCTGCAAGACCTGGTGAACGAGGTACGTCGAGCCACGCCGCGAGGCAGCCTCCCGCGGGATCGAATTCGGCCACCACGCACGGCTCGTCGGACGACCAGACGGCAGCCATCCCCAGGGCCGTGGTGGTACAACCGTCGCCGACCACGGCCACGAGGCTCACGGTGCATTCCCGGCCGCGTCGGCCCCAGGATCGATCAAGACCACTCGGACGCGCGTCGCGCTGGCAACTGTCACTGCGTCGGTCGATGAGACTTCGAAGGAAACCGACATCTGCCCGGTCACCGAGTCCGGCGCGGCCGGCAAGCCGACGACGCGGCCCACAATCGGAGCAATCGGAGTCCCATCGCCGGCCGTCGGTATGACGATCTGCACCTGTGAGCGTTCGCGAAGTCCCGCGGGTAGCTCGCCCGAAGGAATGGTGACTGCGACCACGGCCGACCCTGGAGCCACGAGCGGGAGGGACTGCAGAAGTCCAGGCGCAAGCAACCCGCCGCTGACGATGCGCACCTTGGTGTATTGGCCAACGAATGCAGCGAGGTCCGCCGTCTCGACGACCGCCAACGACGGATCGGATGTCAGTTCGATCGATCGAACGTCTCCCGACGCGAGCTGCGTGCCCGCCGGAAGGTCGCGTACGACCTGGAGAACCGCGACTCTCCTGTCAGCAGTCGAAAACACGAGCAGGACCGCCCCGACCGCGCTCAGCGACAGCAGGGTACCGATCACGATCCGCATTCGTGAGCGCGACGAGGGTCGAAATCCCGTTCGTGGCGCGGCGAACGAGGTACGTAAAGCGTCCGCTCGCGTTGCATTCACAATTTCCGCCGCCTTCACCCACTAGCACCCGTCGCTAGCACCCATGGGCAGGATAGGCCTGGAGCACGGCGATTCCGTTCCACTCACTCAGCCCTCCCAATTCTTGACAAAGCACAGATGCACAGCGCCGAACGCAGAGCGGAATCAACGGTCCGAATCACTGTGGACCGAATCGCAGTGATAGCCGTCGGTGGCCGCGATAGCCTCACGGTTCGCTAGGAGAGGTGCCAGAGCCAGGTCGAATGGACCGCACTGCTAATGCGGGGACCGCCTTCAAGCGGTCCGTGGGTTCAAATCCCACCCTCTCCGCCATGACGGGCCGGTGGGTCGACCGCCG
>JANMMQ010000040.1:0-4405 GCA_031373465.1 Ilumatobacteraceae bacterium
CGCTGGACGCAGTGGGTGGGTTCGGGATTGGTGTGGCTGATGGTCGGTTCGCGGCAGCGATTGCGGCACGGCAAGCAGCTGGGCGCGGCAGCCCGGTGATCGTGGCTACCGGTGTCCAGTCCACGGCCGACTTCCTTGCGCCGCTACCGGTTCACCTGTTGGCGTCGGTTGCAGGTCTCGACGACGACTTCATCGAGCTGTTGCAGCGACTCGGCATACGCGATCTGGGCCAATTGGCAGCGTTGGCGGTCGCAGACATGTTGGCCAGGTTCGGGCGCCAGGGCGAGTTCGCCCATCGCATCTCCAGCGGTGGTGATGATCGTCCTCCCGACACTGTCGATCCGCCCATCGGGCTTGTGGCCCTGCAGGTGCTCGACGACCCAGCTCATCATGTCGACACGTTGGTCTTCATCTGCAGGCAACTTGCCGATCAACTCACCACCGCATTGAGTGCCGATGGGAAGGTGTGCACCCGGCTCGTCATCACCGCCGAAACAGATCACAGCGAGCGCAACGAACGGTTGTGGTATCGCTCCACCGGCCTGTCGGCTGCAGCCATGGTCGAACGCGCTCGTTGGCAACTCGACGCATGGGTCAACAGTGCCGCGCTCTCAGCCGGTGTCACCATGTTGCGGCTCGAGCCGATCGAGGTGCGCAGCGACGATGGCGTGCAGTTGGGCCTGTGGGGCGGACGCACCCAGGCCGACGAGTGGGCGGCGCGAGCCGTTGCCCGTCTGGCAACGCTTGCAGGCGCCGAGCACGTGTTGGTCCCCGCAGCATCAGGCGGCAGGTTGCCGGGCGATGCGTTCGCCTGGGTCCCCGCGGTCACCGCCGACCTCGCCGACCCCGGCCAACGACTCACTCCGTGCGAGGGGCCTTGGCCCGGCAGTCTGCCGAGCCCGTCACCCGCTGTGGTGTATGCCGAGCCATCGGTGATCGATGTGCTCGACGATGCCGGTCGCTCGGTACGGGTCACAGGCAGGGGGGCAGTCAGCGCGGCTCCGGCAACCGTGCAACGCGGCACAGCGACCGAGCGCGTCATCTCATGGGCGGGCCCATGGCCGTTGGAGGAACGTTGGTGGGATGCCACCAGGTCCCGGCGATCAGCTCGGTTCCAACTGTTGACTGAATCAGGGTCGCTGATGCTGGTGTGTCTCGAGCAGCAACGGTGGTGGCTGCTCGGCGACTATTGCTAGCCGCGCTAGCTACCTCAACCGCTTGATCAGGTCTCCCAAGCGTTCGACGGCGCCTGCGTCAGCAACATCCACGAGGCGCACGATCAACGTTCGCGCTCCCGCATCGACCAGACGTCTCGCTCGCTCGTAGTGATCGGCAACGGTGCCCGCGTTGGTCTCACGCGCGAATCGTTCGGCACCCATCCGCTTCGGTCGCAGTCGCTCGATCTTTGCGTCGACTTCATCGCGGTGGCGTCCGATGAGCACGGTCGACAGATGTGAAACCCCTACCGCGTCGATGTCGCGGCCGACCTCGGCACAGTGCCTCGCCAGCACGGCCACCTTCCTTGCCACCTCGTCGGGCTCGCCGAACAAGTTGCATCCATCCGCGTAGCGCGCCGCCAGCCGCAAGGTACGGCGCTCACCCGAGCCGCCGACGATGATCGGCACGCGTTGTTGGACGGGTCGCGGGTAACACATCGCTTCGGTGATCGTGATCGTCTTGCCGGCAAAGCGCGGCGATCCCTTGCCCCACAGCAGCGGCAGCGCTTGCAATGCGTCTTCCAGGTACGCATACCGTCTATCGACCGACGGGAACTCGATGCCCGCGGCCGAGTATTCCTGCGCAAACCATCCGACGCCGAGGCCGCACATCGCTCGACCCCCCGACAGCACGTCGATGGTTGCGATCTGCTTGGCCAGGGCAACCGGTTGATGGCGAAATGCCGGCGAGACCAGCACACCGAGCCGTACCCGTTCAGTGGCAGCGGCCAGCCAGGACAACGCTACGTACGGCTCGGGTATGTCGGACCAGGCAGGGCCGATCTGGGGGATCTGACGGAGGTGGTCCATCATCCAGATGTGGTCGACGCCTACAGCCTCTGCTTGCGCTGCGATCGAACGCAGACGCTCGGCCAGAGCTTCCCGTCCGCCCGGCCAGTCGAAGCTCGACAGGTGAAGGCCGACGCTGACACCGGCTGGGCGCGACCGAGCCCGCTCACTGGCGGGAGTGCTCGCCGGTCGCTTCTGCGCCAGCGCCGCCGGGACCACCACGACCGGTTCGGGCGTCAGTAGCTCGTCCCACGGCTCGGCGATGACGGCGTCGCGGATCGCCGGCCATCGACGGAGTTGGTTGCCGATGACATCGGCGCGAACCGTAACCTCGCGCGCAACGTTGCGTCGCCGGCATTCGGCCGCGGCCGTGTCGAACAACACCGCGACGCACGGTATGCGCGCGGTGCGAGCCAACTCCCGCCATCCAGCGCGTTGGTCGGCGTCGAAGCCCAGGGTGTCGATCACGGTTGTCAGCCGGCGGCGCACTCTGCTGGACACGATCTGACCGAGCACAGCAAAAGCGTCGGCTGATGCACGCAGATCATGTTCGCCCTCACCAACCACAGCGCGGAGTGCATCGCCGGAAACGATCTGGGTGCCGGCGAAATGTTCAGCCGCCCACGACGACTTGCCCGAAGCGGCCGCGCCGATCAACACGACCAAGCACGGAGACGGGATCTGGACGGGCTCGCCGATCAGCCCAGGCTAGAGCGGAGTCCAGCTCAGGCGGGAACGAGTTCGCGACGATCGACTTCGGGACGAAGCACGTCGTTGCTCAACCGGAATCCGACACCGCGGACGGTGTGGATGAAGCGCAGTTCCGGAGCACGCAGCTGGAGCTTGCGGCGCAGGTTGGACAAGTGGACGTCGACCACATGCGTGTCGCCGACCCAGTTGGGTCCCCACACCTCTTCGAGCAGTTGTGTGCGTGCGCAGACTTCGGACGGCCGGCGGCAGAGCTGCTCGAACAGAGCGAACTCGATGCGCGTGACGGGGATGTCGTGACCGCGAACGTGGATCTCTTTGCGACCGACATCGACCATCAGTGGGCCGAGCGTGATGACCGATGCATGGATCGGGTCCCAGCCGGAGTGAAGGTGGCGGGGGCGGCGCAACAATGCTTGACAGCGAGCAGCCAGTTCGTCGGGGTTCACCGGAGTGGACACCACGTCGTCAGCCCCGGCGCGCAGGGCCCGAATGCGCATGTTGTCGGCATCGGGGGGAGCGATGCCGACAACATACGAATCCGTGAGCTCACGCATCGTGTCGAACAAGCTGCCGCCGTGCGGGCTGGGCAGTTGCAGATCGACCATGACTACATCTGGACAGAAGGAGGTGGCAAGCGTGAGCGCCGCGGGTCCCTCGGTCGTGGCACTGACAGAAAATCCCCGAGTGCGCAACGCAGCAGAGGCAACGCGTCGCAACATCGCGTCGCTGACTGCCAGCAGCACACGTGGTGCCAGTTGTGCATCCGGTTCCATTAGATCTATCTTCCGCCTCGTGGTCTGTCGGTGGATATCCACCCCGAACGTCCAATTCCCTACAGAGGAGTTATCGGCAGGCAACGGCCCAGCTGAAGGACGGATTTGAAAGAATCAACGGAACGTCTGGTGCTGCGAGGCGAGGTGGCGGCGCGTCGACCGATCGACGCCCGTGAGCGCGATTCGATCGAACGGTTCCTCGTCGCTTTCGACGCCCTTGAACACCCCTTCGACGAAGATGCCTCACCGACCCACGTGACTGCATCGGCGATCGTTACCGGCGAAATTGGTGTCGTTCTGCACCTCCACAAGCGCCTGTCGATGTGGCTGCAGCCCGGTGGGCACATCGATCCCGCCGAGGCACCCTGGCAAGGGGCGATGCGCGAGGCGCACGAAGAGACCGGGCTGCCCGTCGAGGGTGGGCTCGAGCAGGGGCGTCTCGTCCACGTTGATGTGCACCCCGGCCCGCGCGGCCACACCCACCTCGACGTCCGCTACAGGTTCTCCGCGCCTCCGGTCGAGCCGTCACCGCCGGAAGGGGAGAGCCAGGACGTCCGCTGGTTCTCCTGGCAGCAGGCCATCGCGATGGCCGAGCCAGGCCTCGAAGGCGTGCTGCGGGCGATGCAGCCGGGCAGGCCGGTCATTCGTCAGGCCACCGTTGCGGATGCGCCGGGCTGCGCCAGGGTCTACAGGAGATCCAAGGCGTTCGCGATGGCGGACGTGCCGGAACCGCACACCGAGGTAGAAGTGGCCGAGTGGATGGCCGCGGTCGCAATCCCGACGATGGACGTGTGGGTCGCCGACCTCGATGGTGTGGTTGTCGCGCAGTTCATGCTGGAACCGGGTTGGCTGCATCACCTGTACATCGACCCGTCGTGGATGGGTCGCGGCCTCGGCGACCAGCTCATGTCCGTC
>JANMMQ010000042.1:0-5374 GCA_031373465.1 Ilumatobacteraceae bacterium
GCCGAGTTGGATCTGTCGAGCTATGACCGGTTCTTCCCGTCGCAGGACTTCATGCCGACGGGATCGTTCGGCAACCTCATCGCCCTGCCCTTGCATGGTGAGCGCCTCGAGCACGGAGCGACGGCGTTCTTGGATCCGACAACGATGGAGCCCTGGCCAGATCAGTGGGCCTTCTTGTCCTCGATCGCACGACTCGCACCTGACGCAGCGGTTATCCTCGCCGAGTCGCTGCGGCCGGTTGACGCCGGACCGAAGCTGACTCTTGCCGATCTGGCCCGAGCCGGTGGGCCTCCGCCTCCGACGATCGTCCGGGCACACCTCGGCGCGGTGCTGTCGATCGAGCGGTCGGGTCTACCCCCAGCGCTCGTCGCCGCGCTGAAACATCTGGCCTCGATTCACAACCCAGAGTTCTACGAGAAGCAGCGATTGCGCTTCTCGACGTGGGATACCCCGCGGTTCATCCGCTGCTACACCGAAGACCTTGAATGGCTCCACCTTCCACGTGGTCTCGTCGAACAAGTCTCCGATCTCATCGCCAGTCTCGCCAGCCAGCTCGACGTGAAAGACACCCGACCGGAACACTCGGCCCTCGGTATCAAGTTCGTCGGCGAGCTTCGGCCGCAGCAAACACACGCTGTCAACGCGGTCGTACCGCACGATCGAGGCGTCATCGTTGCCCCGCCCGGGTCTGGCAAGACGGTGATGGCCTGTGCGGTCATCGCCCATCACGACCGTCCGACACTCGTGCTTGTCGATCGCAAGCCTCTCCTGGAGCAGTGGCGTGACCGCCTCCAGGAACACCTCGGACTCCAACTGGGTCAGGTCGGGACGATCGGAGGCGGCAAGGAAGTGCCGAGCGGTGTCGTCAACGTTGCGATGATCCAAAGCGTCGCCCGCCGCGAACGGCCGGCTGAACTGTTTCATCGATACGGCCTCGTCGTCATCGACGAGTGCCACCACATCCCCGCGGTCTCGTTCGAAACATGCGTCCGCGACGCCGACTCACGGCGATGGCTGGGCCTGACCGCGACCCCGTACCGTCGCGACGGACTGGAAGGCATCATCGCCCTCCAATGCGGCCCAACCCGCTACGAGATCACTCCGAAGAACATCAACGAGGCAGTGCTCGTGCGACGCGAACTGATCATCCACGAAACCCGCGCCGAGGTGACCGAGGAAGAATCAAGCTCAATCCAAGCAGTGTTCGGGGCGATCGTCGAAGACGGCCAGCGCACCGAACAGATATGCGACGACATTCACAAAGCTGTCACCGCGGGCCGGATCTGCCTGGTGCTGACCCAGCGCACCGATCACATCGACGCCATCGTTGACCGTCTCACCCAACTCGGCGACGACCCACTCGTGCTGCGAGGAGGACTTGGCACCAAGGCCAGGGCTGCGGTGGCCAGTGCCATAGCGTCCCGCGATGACGCGTCTGGAATCGTGCTCGTCGCGACTGGGTCCTACCTCGGCGAAGGATTCGACTGGCCGGAACTCGACACCCTGTTCCTTGCCTTCCCGCTCGCATTCAAGGGACGCGTCGTCCAGTACGTCGGTCGCCTTCTTCGAACGCACGCAGGCAAACACCACGTCGAACTCCACGACTACATCGACGTCCGGATCCCCGTGCTCGACCGGATGCACGCCAAACGGCTGCCAGCGTACGCCACCCTCGGCTTCGACATCCCCAAGAAACGCCCGCGCACCTCGACGCCGCGTGTCCGCGCACCCGTCGTCAAGAATGCTGTCGATGCCAGCTGACGACGAAACCATCGACGAGATCGATGAACGGGTCACCGTCGACGCCTACGGCGACGAGGGCTACACATCGTTCGAGCAAGCCTTCGAAGACGAGATTGACTTTCCACTCGACGCAACCCTCGTCGGTATCGTCGTCGAGGTTCGCTCCGTCGATTTTGACGGCGACGAACGGCGCGGCCTGCTCGCTGTGATCACGCGCGACGGTGAGACCCACCGAGTCTCTCTCCTCGACCTTGTACTCCCGACCGGTCCCGCGCTGTCGCTGGCCAATGCGTATTGGCGATGGCTCGGCATCAGCTGAGACGCCGCGGCGAAATCAGCCAAGACGATCGAACCAGTCAGGCGCAATTGCCACCAGAACAACCTGGTCCACTCGTACTCCCGCCGCGCTCGACGCCATTCAGCGTTGCGACCATCGGGTTCTCGACCCGCAGTAGCTCGTCGTAGTGTTCACTCCGGTGGCTCTCGTCGGCGGTCGTAGGTATCTGGCGGTCCCTGTCCAGTCGACGACCTGCTCGCAAGCTGGGACGACGGCCAATGCCGACAGGAGCGCACCCACCAGCGCGGCCGAGCGCCGACCAACGCCTACGCCATCCAGCCTACGCCATCGGGGAGCTGACAAGCCGTTAAAGCGACAAGCAGAGAGGCCCTCTCCGCTGAGCGGAAAGGGCCTCTGAACAGGTCTTTTTGGTGGCGGGGCAGGATTTGAACCTGCGACCTTCGGGTTATGAGCGTGACGATGGCGATGTCCATCCTTGACCGGGAAGACCGCTCAGCACCGCTGAACTGCGCCTTTGCCGTCGGGCGGGACCCGATGTGCCGTGATTGACCTCTGCAGCACGCCATCTCGGTTGCAGACTTGGTTGCAGGTGCTAAACGTCGCAGTCGTAGTTCGGTGGTTACCAGTAGGCCTTGAGTCTAGGACGGGCGCGCGGAGCGCCAGGTTGATCGCGGGTCAGCGGCAGGTCTGGTGGTAGCTCTCGAGCCTGGTTGGGAGCGCTGAATGAGTGCACGACGCCTACTGGCGAACTTGATGACCAGGACGGCGCCATCTATCCCCAACCCGTCTGCAGTTCGTCTGCAGGACGAGCCGAGCTTCCGTCCCGGATTGGCTGGCTACGCTCTTCAACTGGTGGGAGCGGCTGAGCGTTTCTGGGCCCTTCGGCGTCGGCAATGTGATGCTTTTGACGCGCGGTCGCGGCGACGTTGTGGACGCTGAGTCGGACGACGGCCTCGTGACGGCAGACCTCGTCGCGCACGACAGCGCTGTGCTCGATTTCGAGCAGGCGCACGGCCAGATCCTGTTCGGCTTCGTCCGCCGCCTCGGCGTCAAGGACGCCGCCGCCGCAGATGTCGTCCAGGAGTCGCTCCTTCGACTCTTCGATGCGCTCTGCGCCGGGCAACCAATCAGGGATCTGAAGGCGTGGACGTTTCACGTCGCTTACCGGCTGGCGATGGACGAGCACCGTCGCTTTGCCCGCGGCCTGCGGTTGACCCATGTGCGGGCTGGCCCAACAACTGAATGCGATCCCGCCGACGACCTCGAGCGCCAGCAGGTGTGGTCCGAGGTCGACCGCCTGCCGGAGCGCCAGCGCGCCGTACTCTACCTGCGCTTCCGCGCTGACCTGGCCTTCGCGGACATTGGAATGACCATGGGCATCACCGCCAGCGCAGCACGCAGTCATTGCACGCAGGCGCTCGCCGCCTTGCGTGACCGCCTCGCCAACGAGGTCCCCTGATGGACGAGCGACAGATCGAAGCTGCACTGCGTGCCGACCCGCCTGACGAACCGAAGTATCGAGGCGACGTCGCTGCCCGGCTGCGAGCACGGACGGCAGCCGCCGGCTCGGAGGAACCGCCTTCGCATGTGGTGGAGCTCCTCGAGCTGGCACCTCGCCGTCGGCGGCCGTTGCTCGCCATCCCAATCGCTGTTGCTGCGGCAGTCATGTTGGTGGTCGCTCTCGCGGTTGTTGCTCGACCCCAGCAGCTTCAGCCCGCGACAACGCCAACGACGATCACCCCATCACCGAGTTCCTCGATCGCTCCTGGCGGCCAGTTCGCTGAGCTCGTCGGGCGCTGGGTTGGTGCGACGCCAGGAGCGGTGACGACACCCAACCCTTCGGCGCCGGCATTTGTCGTCTTCAGGGGGGATCGCGTGAGCCTCGAGCACCTCTCCGGCGGCATCGTCAACGACTTCTATTCTCGGGTCACAGTGACCGGCGTCGGCCAGCTGCGGCTGACCCTGACGGACCAGTTGGGGCGGTGCGCTGCGGGGTCCATCGGTGATTACCGTTGGACCCTCTCGCCGCAGGCGACCACTTTGACGGTGGTAGCTGTCAGCGACGAGTGCCCGACCCGCGGCGAGTCCTTGGCGGGCAAGTGGACCCACACGGCTTGCCCGTCGCGGGGCAGCGACTGCCTCGGGCGATTGGAGGGCGGACGCTACGCCTCCGTGCACTTCGACCCGTTCGGCACCGACTCGTACGGTGAGGTGACCTACGAGGTCGCCGACGGCTGGGCCTCGACGGTGGACGATATGAACCGGCTGACACTGCTGCCACCGGGTGGTGATGAGTCAGCGACGCACGGGTTGTACCTCTTCGCCGACATCGCCCCGGCCAACGCAGCGGGCTGTCCGGCCACCGCCAGCACAGCCACCAGCTCGGCAGCGGCGGTCGCCGCCGCCCTGGCAGCCATGCCCGGTATCACGGTGACGACTTCCGAAGCGACCGTTGGCGCCTACCAAGCTCAGGTGCTCGACCTCACCGCGGCAGCGACACTGCCGTGTGCCGGTGAACAGCCGCTGCTCGTCTCCAAACCGGGCGGTTCGACGTCGTGGACATTGGCCATCGGCCACGGTCAGCGGATGCGGATCTTGCTCGTCGATCTTCGCGGCGGCCGGACGATGGCGGTCGTCGTCGCCAGCGACCGATCCGCCGCCGAGTACGCACAGCTGCTCGATGCGTCGACGGTCGTGATCGATTCGTTCGTCTTGTCGGCGACACCCTGAGCGTTTTCGGATCCGCCGGCGTCTGCTCGTTACATCCAACTGTGGAGGTAGATGACATGACCTGCAAAGCGAGACGAGCACTATGCGCCGCTATAGCACTCAGCGGATGGCTCGGCGCCTGCGGCAGTGACGCCAAGACGGCGACCACAGCAGCGGTGACCACCGGGGCGACGTCGACAGAAGCGGCAACGGCAGCCACGACGACCGCGAGCACACCGGGTGTGCCGAACACCCCGACCACCACCACGACGACGACTGCTTCGGGAGGGACCCCGAAAGAACTCGTCGACCGTTGGGTCGGAGCGCCGCGCACGATTGGCACCCTCGGCACCGGCACCGCAGCAGCCTTCGTCGACATCTCCAACGGATTCCTCGTCTACAACACCGGCATCGCCGACAACCCGAAGGCGTTCGGCTCGGACCTGGCCGCCACCGGCGACGACACCATCGAAGTGAAACTCACCGGCGACGTCCTCGACTGTCTCGACGGGGACGTCGGGCACTATCGCTGGGGGCTGTCGCCACAAGCGACAACCCTGACCCTGACGGCCGCAGATGACGCCTGTGCCGCGCGCCGGGCAGCGCTGGAGGGGAGTTGGACGC
>JANMMQ010000058.1:0-23649 GCA_031373465.1 Ilumatobacteraceae bacterium
TAGGTTCCGCGGATGGAGTACACCCAGATTCTGTTCGATGTCGAGTCGGGCATTGCCACGATCACGCTCAACCGGCCGGAGCAGCTGAACGCCTTCACCACCACGATGATGCGCGAGATGATCGATGCGTTCGGCCGCGCAGATGCCGACGACGAGGTCAGGGTGGTGATCGTGACAGGAGCCGGCCGGGGTTTCTGTGCGGGGGCGGACCTGTCGGCCGGAGGAGCAACGTTCGCGAAGGGTGGCAGCGACGAGCAGATGCCGGCGGGCGTGCCGCGCGACGGCGGTGGCATGCTCGTCCTGCGTATCTTCGAGTCCCTGAAGCCGGTGATCGCTGCCATCAACGGGCCCGCAGTGGGCGTTGGGATAACCATGGCCTTGCCGATGGACATCAGGCTCGTCAGCACGTCGGCGAAGATCGGTTTCGTGTTTGCTCGCCGGGGGATCGTGCCCGAGGCGTGCTCGTCGTGGTTCCTTCCGCGCCTGGTCGGGATCAGTCAGGCCGCGGAATGGTGCTACAGCGGACGGGTCTTCTCGGCGGATGAGGCCTTGGCGGGCGGTCTCGTGCGTAGCGTCCACGAGCCGGACGATCTGCTACCGGCAGCACGAGCTATCGCTGCAGAGATCGTCGCGAACACATCTGCTGTCAGCATTGCCCTGACGCGACGGATGATGTGGTCGATGCTGACTGCGGACCACCCGATGGAGGCCCACCGTGTCGATTCGCGGGCCATCCTCGAACGCGGACGAAGTCTCGACGCCCGCGAGGGAGTTGAGAGCTTCCTGGCCAAGCGACCAGCTGTGTTCCCCGGCCGGGTCAGCGATGGGCTCCCAGATGTATTTTCTCGGCCGCTGACACGAAAGTTCTCGTAAAGCCGACCGCTGTGTGTGCCGATGTGACATGTGCAACGGTACGTAATCGGGACATCACGGACTCGTACTCGTTGTGACGGGCAACTCACAAAGGACGGGATTCATGAACACAACAACGGTTCGGCTCCGGGGCGGCGACGTGATCGAGTTGGAGATCGATGGCGACATCGTCTCGGCACTCGTATTGCTGGCCAACAGCGAGACAGTGATCTTCGACCTCTGCGACGGCACCATGCCGTGCGTAGCGCGTCAGGAAGACCTCGCCAACGTGCGGGTCTTCGACGGCCTCGCTGCCTGATCAACCATCACCGATAGCCTCGGCGGTCGATGACTGACCCAGAGGCAAGCCTGTACGACGCCGTCGGCGGCATGCCCTTCTTCGAGCGGCTTGTCGACGCGTTCTACACGGGGGTGGCGAGCGACGCCGTCCTGTTGCCTCTCTACCCCGAGGCGCCGGATCTGCGCGGCGCTCGCCACCGCCTCACGCTCTTCCTCGCCCAGTACTGGGGTGGGCCGACGACGTACAACGATGAGCGCGGCCACCCACGACTGCGCCTGCGTCACATGCCCTTCACGATCGGCCCGGAACAGCGCGACCATTGGCTCGCCCGCATGAGTGGGGCTGTCAGCCAGTGTGCGCCATCGGCGGAGATCGCTGAACGGCTGATGGCCTACTTCATGCCCGCAGCCGAGCAGATGCGCAACGACACCGGATTGCCGATCTCGTCGCCGGCCCAGCGCAGCAGCTAATGGGGGCCGCCGAGGGCGTAACAGGCCACAGCGCTCGCAGCGGCAGCGTTGAGAGAGTCGATTCCGCCGGCCATCGGGATCCGCACGCGACACGTCGACGCCGAGAGAGCTTCCTCGGTCAGCCCGGCGCGTTCAGAGCCGATGACGATCGCCATTCGCTCGGTGGCGGGCACTGCCCCGATGGCGAGTGCATCCGGAGATGGTGTGAGTGCGCACACGGAGAATCCCGCGGCCACCAGCTCGTGGAGATCATCGGCCAGGCGGTTGCTGCGCGCAGCCGGGAACGCGATCGCCTGACCCATCGAGACACGAAGCGATCGCCGCGATAGCGGGTCGGCGCTGGTGTAGTCGAAGATCAGCCCGTCCCATCCCAGTGCCACGGCATTGCGGACGATAGAGCCGACGTTGATCGGGTTGTCGACCGACTCGATCACGACGAGGCGCCTCGCCACCTGGGCGAGCATTCGTGTCGTGGTGCGCGGCGGCCTGGCGAAGAGAGCGACGATCCCCTGCGGCACCCCGAGTTGGGTGACCATTGCCCGCACTCGATCGCCACCGCCGTAGATCGGCACGCCATCAGGTATTCGCGTGGTCACAGATGGAACCCTGGCGGCGTCGACCAGCACGGCAACCGGCGCGCAACCCGCATCCAGAGCGCGTTCGACGACGAGATCACCTTCGGCCATGAAGATGCCGTCGCCCTCGTCGCTGCGCCGTTGGCGTCGACTCGTCAGGCCGCGTTCGTTGCGCCGGAAGCAGGCCAGCCTCGGATCGTCTGCGTCGTCGATGAGGATCACGTCAGTAGTGCCAGGGGTACGCGCTCCAGTCGGGGTCACGCTTTTCGAGGAACGCAGAACGGCCTTCCTCGGCCTCGTCGGTGGCGTACGCGAGGCGCGTCGCTTCCCCTGCGAAAACCTGCTGACCGACGAGGCCGTCGTCGATCATGTTGAATGCGAACTTCAGCATTCGCTGTGCTGTCGGGCTCTTGCTGTTGATCTCCTTCGCCCATTGCAATGCAGTGGACTCCAGCTCGGCGTGGGGAACGACAGCGTTGACCATTCCCATCGTGTGCGCTTCGGCGGCGGAGTAGTCGCGGCCGAGGAAGAAGATCTCGCGGGCGAACTTCTGGCCGACCTGCCGCGCGAGGTAGGCACTGCCGAACCCACCGTCGAAACTGGCCACGTCGGAATCCGTCTGCTTGAACTTGGCATGCTCGTCGCTGGCCAGGGTGAGGTCGCACACGACGTGCAGGCTGTGACCGCCACCGGCCGCCCAGCCGGGCACCACGCAAATGACCACCTTGGGCATGAAGCGGATCAGTCGCTGCACTTCGAGGATGTGCAGCCGTCCGGCGCGGCCCGGCTCGATCGATTCACGTTCCTCGCCTGCGGCATACTTGTAACCGTCCCGTCCGCGGATCCGCTGATCGCCGCCACTGCAGAACGCCCACCCGCCGTCTTTGGGCGACGGTCCGTTCCCGGTGAGGAGAACGCAACCGACATCGGTGGACATTCGGGCATGGTCCAGCGCTGTGTACAGCTGATCGACCGTGCGCGGGCGGAACGCGTTGCGCACCTCTGGACGGTTGAAGGCGATGCGAACCGTGCCGTGGTCGACGGCCCGGTGGTACGTGATGTCGTCGAACGTGAACCCGGGCACCTCGCACCACGCTGTCGCATCGAACAAGTCGGAGACCATGGACCCATTGTGCTGCATCGCGCGCTGCTACGTTCAGCCCGTGGCCGGCTTGCAGATCTTCGGTGTGCCGGGGATTCCCGAGATCTCCGAGGGCATCGATCTCGCAGACACCATTGCTGCTGCTGCGACGGCCGCGGAAGCTCCGCTCGCGGACGGCGACATCGTGGTCGTGACCTCGAAGGTGGTTTCGAAGAGCGAGGGTCGTGTCATCGAGCTCGCCGGCGTCTCGCCATCCCCGTTCGCTGTCGAATGGTCGGTCAAGTGGGACAAGGACCCAGCTGTGACCGAGGTCGTGCTGCGTGAGGCCAAGCGCATCGTCCGACAGGTGGGCCCGGTGCTCATCACCGAGACACAACACGGATTCGTGTGCGCGAACAGCGGTGTCGATCAATCCTCGAGCGGTGCCCATAACCGCGTCGTGGTACTGCCGAGGGATCCGGACGAATCGGCGCGGCGGATACGAACGGGCCTTGCCCGGCATGGTGTCGACGTGGCGGTCATCATCTCCGACACTTTTGGCCGAGCCTGGCGCGAAGGCCAGACCGACGTAGCCATCGGCATCGCCGGCATGCAGCCCATCTACAGCTACATCGGTCAGTTCGATCCGCACGGCCACGAGTTCAAGGTGCAGGCCGTCTGCCTTGCTGACGAGTTGACCGGCGCTGCGGAACTGGTCAAGGGCAACATCTCACGGATGCCCGTCGGCGTGATCCGCGGCTACCCGTGGGAGGTCGACGACACTGCGACCATCGCGCCGGTACTGCGCGACCAGAGCCGCGATCTGTTCAGATAGGGAGATGCCCGACCAGATCCGAGTTGAAAGAACGATTCGTGCCAAAGCCGCTGAGCTGTACGCGCTTGTCACCGACCTGGCGCGCATGGGCGACTGGTCGCCGGAGAACACCGGAGGAAAATGGCTCAACGGCGCGTCCGGGCCGGTTGTGGGTGCTCGCTTCAAGGGTTCGAACCGATCCGGGAGGTTCCGCTGGAACACGGATGTGGTGGTCACCGTCGCCCAGCCCGGTGAGGAGTTCGGCTTCGACGTGACCCTTGGACCATTCAAGGTGGCCAACTGGCACTACCGCTTCGAACAGCCTGACGGCAGCGATGGAGCAACGACGAGGGTCGTCGAGACGTGGACCGACCACCGGGTGCCGGTCTTCGGGACAATCGGCAGCCTGTTCATCGGGGTACGCGACCGTCCCGGAAGGAACCGGCAGAACATGGAAGCAACCCTGGCCAACCTGGCCGCCGCGGTCGAAGTTGACTAAGTCAGCTTGGCGAACTCGACAGCGATGTCGGCGGCAACCGCCGCATTGTGCTTGATCAGGGAGATGTTGGCCGCGAGGCTGCGGCCACCCGTCCGCTCGGCGATCCGCGACAGCAGGAATGGAGTGACTGCCTGACCGACGATCCCTTGGTCGTCCAACTCCTTCAGTGCGTCGAGGATGACGCCGTCGATCTCCGGCGACGGGATCTCGTCTTCCACTGAAATGGGGTTGGCGATGAGGATGCCGCGTCGCAACTTCAGCTCGCCCCATGTCGCGTCGAGCACTGCTGCTGCCTCTCGAACGTCGCTGACCCGACGTGGCGCCGGTTGGCCACTCGTGCGGCTGTAGAACGCGGGGAACTGGTCGCTGCCGACAACGACGACGGGGACGCCGGCAGTTTCGAGATACTCCAAGGTCAGCGCGATGTCGAGAATCGACTTCACGCCCGCGCAGACGACGCCCACGGGAGTCGCTGCCAGCTCGGTGAGGTCAGCCGAGATGTCGAATGTGGTAACGGCGCCACGATGCACGCCACCCACGCCGCCGGTCGCGAAGATCCGAATGCCTGCGACCGCAGCGAGATGCATGGTCGCGGCGACGGTCGTGGCGCCTGTCGACCGCGTCGCGACGAGCCATGGGAGGTCACGCGTTGTTGCTTTGTGAACATCACGGCGAGTCCCGAGCAACTCGATCTCGGCGCCAGTCAAGCCGATCCGGCACACACCATCGATGACGGCGATCGTTGCGGGGGTAGCGCCCCGCTGGCGAACGATGGCTTCGACCTCACCCGCCATCGCGATGTTCTGCGGGTACGGCATCCCGTGGCTGATGATGGTCGATTCGAGTGCCACCACGGGCTGACCGTTTCGTAACGCCTGCTGCACCCCTTCGCTGACATCGACGGCCATGGTTACGTCCCAGGTGTGCTGATCGACGTGCACTTGTTGTCGAGGTAGCTCTGAAAGCGGTCCTGCGCGGCCTGGTACGCGTCACTGGAGAACGCCTCGTTCAGCTTGGCGAACTCCGGAGTCGAGACCATCGCGACGACGTCGTAGTTGTTGGTTTGCACGACTGCCAGCAATGCCTGCGCGGCCTCATTGAGGGCATCGACCTCGGGCTTGATCTCGGCGGGGGCCACAACGGGCAGCGCCGCGAACTTTGCGGCGAAATCATCGATGGCTGGTTGGATCTTGTCGGGCCCCGGCGCGTCTTGGGAGTCGAAGAGCTTCTGCTGGTTGTCGGCGGAAGCCTTCGCGGCAACGGCCGCGTCGCAGAAGGCAGCACTCGAATCCTTGGCGTTGCTGCTGTCACCACAGCTGGTCACCATCGCCAGGACCAAACCAGTCATGGCCAGCCGCGTCCGATTCACACACATCCTCCTTGTCGCCTCCACGGTACCGTCCGATCGGTGTCCGGGTGGGCCACACTGTGCGTCGATGAACGTCGACGCCGATGATCCGATCCGCGTGACCAGCGATGGCGCGGTCGCGACGATCTGGCTGAACCGCCCGAGCAAGCGGAACGCAATGAACTACGAGATGTGGGCAATCCTCCATGAGCGGACATCGCTGCTGGCGACTGACAGGGGTGTGCGTGTCGTGGTCATGCGCGGGTCCGGCCAGCACTTCTGCGCCGGCGCCGACATCACCGAGTTGAACGTGGCGCGTCGCAGCGACGAGCGTTCGTTCGCTGAAGTCAACAACGCAGCCGAGTCCGAGTTGGCCGCACTTCCCAAGCCGACGATCGCGTACATCTCTGGTGATTGCATCGGTGGTGGATGTGCGCTCGCCATCGACTGCGATCTGCGGATCGCTACGACCGACGCCCGATTCGGGATCACACCGGCAAAGTTGGGCATCGTCTACCCGAGCGCCTCCTTGGAGCGCGTGACTCACCTCCTCGGTCCTGCCAAGACCAAGCGTCTGCTCTTCACGGGCGAACTGATCAGCGCGGACGAAGCCCTGCGCATCGGTCTGGTCGACGAGGTGGTCAGTGGCGCGGACGGAGAGCAGCGGCTTGCTACGTTGACCGGCGTGCTCGCGGCCCGCTCACTCTTGACCCAAGCCGCCACGAAGTCGATGGTGGCGCATGTAGCCGCGCAGGGCGTGGTTCCCGGGGACGTGCAGGAGCATTGGAAGAACGTGGCTGCCGCCGTGCGTGATGGTGCAGAGGGGATCGCTGCATTTGTCGAAAAGCGTTCGCCGCACTTCACGTGGTCCGGATCCGACAGCGATCAAGAAGAGTGAACAGAGCAGCACGCCGCAACGAAGATGCGTTGCCGTGGCCGGCCGTCGCGATGGCGGTTCTGGCAATTGCCTTCTTCGCGCTGCCGCTGGCCGGTCTGATGAGCAGGGCACCGTGGAGCGACGCTGGAACGATTCTGCGCAGCCCCAACGTGCGCCAGGCTCTGAGGCTGTCCATCGTGTGCAGTCTGTGCTCAACCGCTCTCTCAGTCGTGTTCGGTCTTCCTCTGGCGTGGCTGCTCGCTCGTCGCCGGTTCATCGGGAGCTCCGTGGTTCGGGCGTTGTGCACCCTCTCGATGGTGCTGCCCCCTGTCGTCGGGGGCGTCGCACTGTTGTACGCCTTGGGACGCCGCGGGCTCGTCGGGCAGTGGCTCGATCGCTGGTTCGATCTGCAACTGCCGTTCACCTCGGCTGGTGTTGTGGTCGCCCAGACGTTTGTCGCCATGCCCTTCTTCGTCGTCACGGTCGAGGCCGCGCTGCGGCAGACCGAAGGCGGCCAGGACGAGGCAGCGCGCACCCTCGGCGCCAGCAGTTGGTATTCCTTCCGCCGGGTCACGCTGCCCGCAATTCGGTCGGCGCTGATCGCCGGTGCAGTGCTTTCGTGGGCTCGCGCCTTCGGTGAGTTCGGCGCGACCATCACGTTTGCCGGCAGCTTTCCTGGTACGACGCAGACTCTGCCGCTGGCGGTCTACCGCGCTCTCGATGTCGATCCCCGAGAGGCGATCGTCCTAGCGCTGTTGATGGTCGCTGTTTCCTTCGCCGTTCTCGTCGCGCTGCGCGACAGGTGGTTGGGCGGGGGAGAACGGGCAAGGTGACACTGCGCGCCCACGTCGTCGTCGCCCGCGGAACGCTGAACCTCGACGTCTGGCTCGACGCCGCTGCCGGCGAGGTCGTCGCTCTGCTCGGCCCCAACGGAGCGGGCAAGAGCACCATTCTTCGTTGCCTCGCCGGCTTGCTCGGGATCGACCGCGGCTCGATCGAGATATTGGGCAGCATCGTCGATGACCCCTCTGCGGGCACCTTCGTACCGGCCGAGCAGCGCTCCGCCGGTGTGATGTTCCAGCAGTACCTGCTTTTCCCCCACATGTCCGTGCTCGAGAACGTGGCCTTCGGCCTGCGAGCACGAGGTGTCGACAAGGCAACGGCACACAAAGAAGCCCAGCACTGGTTGCGGCGAGTCGGTAGCGAGGAGGTCGAGAGATCGCGCCCGAGTGCGTTGTCGGGTGGTCAGGCCCAACGAGTCGCGCTGGCTCGGGCGCTTGCGTCCGAACCGAAGATGTTGCTGCTCGACGAGCCGTTGGCGGCCCTCGACGCGGCTACAAAGGTAGAGGTGCGTCGGGAGTTGCGGCGACACCTGACCGAGTTCAAGGGCTCGGCCGTGCTCGTCACCCACGATCCGATCGACGCGTACACCTTGGCCGATCGCGTCGTCATCATCGAGCAGGGCCACGTCGTGCAGAGCGGAACCTTCACGGAGATCGCCGCCCACCCGCGATCGGCATATGTCGGCGAGCTCGTCGGTGTCAACCTGCTGACCGGCTCGGTGATGGGCGGTGTCTTCGCGGTCGATGGCGGCGGAACCCTGGTCGTTGCAGCAGACGACATCGACGGTTCTGCAATCGCGGTGATCCGTCCTCAGGCTGTGTCTCTGCACGCCAGGAGGCCTGAGGGCAGCCCGCGCAACACTTGGGTGGGCGTTGTGGTCGATGTCGACTTCCAGGCCGACCGCGCCCGTGTCCGGCTCGAGGGTCCGATTCAGCTGACGTCGGAGATCACTGCAGGATCGGCCGCGACGTTGGGGATCAAGGTCGGCCTCGAGATCTGGGCCTCGGTGAAGGCGACCGAGATCACCGTGACCCTCAACTGATCAGGCAACTGAGCATGGCAACTGATCGGGGCCAGCATGGGGTGCCCGACCAGGGTCTGCCAAGATCTGTGCATGTCGAGGAAACTGATGGGTGCTGCGTGTCGAGGGTGATCGGCAAGGTCGGCGTGGTGGGGTGCGGTCTGATGGGCTCGGGCATCGCAGAGGTCGCGGCTCGTGCCGGACTGGACGTGACGGTCACCGAGAGCTCGCCGGCCATGGCCGAAGCAGGCATGGCGCGTGTTGCCAACTCGTTGAAGCGGGCGGTGACATCGGGTCGGCTCTCCGACAGCGATCACGATGCCGCGTGGCAGCGGTTGGCTTTCGGTCACGAGCTCGAAGCACTCGGCAACTGCGACCTCGTCATCGAAGCCGTCGCGGAGGACGAGGCGATGAAGGTTGACGTGTTCACCCAGCTCGATGCAGTGTGCAAGCCAGAGGCCGTGCTGGCGTCCAACACCTCCAGCATCCCGATCATGAAGCTCGCCAGGGCCACCAATCGTGAGTCACAAGTGATCGGTATCCACTTCTTCAACCCCGTCCCGGTACTACCGCTCGTCGAGCTCGTGACCTCATTGTTGACATCTCCGGAAATAGCAGACGACATCGAGCAGTTCGCCACCGATGCACTTGGCAAGACCGTCGTCCGCTCCCGTGACCGCGCCGGTTTCATCGTCAACGCGCTCTTGATCCCGTACATCCTCGCGGCCATCCGCATGCTCGAGTCGGGCTTCGCCACAGCCGAGGACATCGACACGGGAATGGTCAAGGGATGCGCCCACCCAATGGGCCCGCTGCGATTGGCGGACCTCATCGGCCTCGACACGGTTCGTGCAGTCGCCGAGTCGTTGTACGGCGAGTTCAAGGAGCAGCTGTACACGCCGCCATCGCTTCTGCTGCGAATGGTCGAGGCGGGCCTCCTCGGCCGGAAGGCGGGCCGTGGCTTCTATGAGTACTGAGCGCGACAGCCGGCTGCAGTGGATCTATGCGTCTCGAGGCACCGATCAGTTGCGCGAGCGCTATGACGTGTGGGCCGCCGACTATGACCGGGACCTCGGCGATCTCGGGTGGAGTGCGCCACAAGCTGCTGCCTCGACGTGCGGTCGGTTTGCCAATCCAGACACCGAGATTCTCGACGCCGGATGTGGTACCGGGCTGGTAGGCCTTGCGTTGGCAGCGATGGGCCACACGCGCATCGTCGGCCTCGACCTGTCGCCGGGCATGCTCCAGCGCAGCGCCGAACGCGGTGTCTACAGCGAGCTTCACGAAGCGTCCCTCCTCGATCGGCTGCCCTTCGACGACGGCCGATTCGGCTCCGTTGTGTCGGTGGGGGTGTTCACGCTCGGCCATGTCGACGGCTCGGCGTTTGCCGAGCTCGCTAGGGTCACCTCGCCTGCTGGCCACGTCACGATCACGTTCCGCGCCGACACGGTCGATCACCTCGGCTACTGCTCCGCACAGCAGCGACTGATCGACGCGCGCACGTGGGAGCTCGTCGACCTGACGGAACCGATGGCGCTACTGCACGAAGCAGGCGAAGACATCTTGCTGCGGGCGTGGACGTGGAGAGTGTCCTAGCTGCGTTGCTCGTCTGGCGGTCGGTGAAGCGTCCCTGACGGAAGACCGACTTCGACCTCGAGTGCCGTCATCGCCCAATCAAGCACATCGCTGCGCTCGATCACTCCCGGGTGCGCCGCCAACTGCATGCTCAACCCGTCGAGCAGCGAGAGCGCCCGCCACGCCGTTGCCTCCGGGTCGTCGCATGTCATCGTCCCCTGGTTGATACCGCTGACGATCGCGGTCACGATCAGTTGCTGCCAGGCAACGTTGAGCCGACGCGAGGTGGCACCGAGTGCCGGGCGGCGGCTGGCCTCTGCCCAGGCGTCGAGCCACATCTGGAACGCCCCGTACTCGTCGATCCGGGCGTACGCCGCAAAGAACTTGGACAGCCGGCCGGCCGCGTCGCTGCAGGATTTCATCGCTGATTCGGTTCCGGACAAGTCCGCCGCGGCTGCTTCTTCGAAGGCGGCCGCCAGGACGTCGTCCATCGATGCGAAGTAGTGGTGGATCAGGCCGCTCGACGTGCCCATCTCGGCGGCAACGTCGCGCACCGTCGTGTTGGCAAGGCCTTTCACAGCGGCGACGCGCAACGTGGCAGCGATGATCTCATCTCGACGAGCGTTTGGACTCAATCGCGGCATCGCCCCACAGTAACTCTTATTGCGCGCATGTCCAATAGAGGTCTACGATCGCCCGCATGGTCCTGACCACCCCGTTCCACGAACGTCTCGCGGCCCTGAACGAGACCCACCTGTGGTCGCACTGGTCGGGGTACCTCTCGGCGGTCAAGTACCAGATGGCTGACAAGTTCGAATACTTCGCCGTGCGCAACGCAGCCGGACTGATCGATACGTCGCCGTTGTACAAGTACCGGATCGGCGGCCGCGATGCGCTGCGGTTCCTCGGCGGCGTGCTCGCCCGGGACATCGCCTCGTGCCGCGACGGCCAGGCTCAATACACGTTGTGGTGCGACGAGCGCGGCTACGTGGTCGAAGACGGTGTGGTGATCAGGTTCGCGGCCGACGACTTCATCCTCACGTCAGCTGAGCCGAACCTTGCCTACTTCCGAAATCTCATCGGCTACGACCAGGTCGAGATCACCGATGTGTCCGCTGACTACGCGTCGCTGGCCGTGCAGGGACCGAGGTCACGTGAGATTCTGGCGAGCCTCGACCCCGAGATCGCAGCGCTCGGTTTCTTCCATCACGGGCCGGCCAAGATCGGCAATGTTCCGGTCCACGTGTCACGTACCGGCTACACGGGTGACCTCGGCTATGAGATCTGGGTCGGGGCTGACGGGGCCGTCGAGATGTGGGATGCGCTGCAAGTTGCCAGCGAGGGAAGAGGCGTGCTGCCGGTGGGACAGAGCGCGTTGCTGATGACCCGCATCGAGGCTGGGTTGGTGCTGATCGGTGTCGACTTCCACTCGAGCCGGTTCGCCTTCAACGAACACGAGTGCTCGACCCCGATCGAGCTCGGCTTCGGATGGATGTTCCGCGACCTCTCCACGTCCACGCGCCGGTTCATCGGCCGTGTCTCGATCGAACGTGAACTTGCCGACAAGAGCTCGCGCTGGAAGATGGTCGGCTTGATGATCGACTGGCGCGACTGGGATCGTCACTACGGAGAAGCCGGGTTGATCCCGCCAAAGGGCGAGACGCCGATCGTCTACGAGATGATGCTGTACGACGACGACGGCGGCCGCGTCGGTTACACGACCAGCTTCATGTACTCACCGATGTTGCAGCGCCACATCGCCATGGCGCGTGTGAAGCCCGAGCTCGCGAAGGCGGGCTCGGGCGTCAATCTCGAGATCACGATCAACCACCGCTATCACACGGTTCGAGCTGTCGTGGCCCGGCCACCGTTGTTCAATCCGCCGAGAAAGACAGCCTGACCGATGTCATCGAAACGTTCCTACGACGCAGTCGTGATCGGTGGCGGCCACAACGGTTTGGTCAACGGTGCCTACCTCGCCAAGTCGGGTCTGCTCACGCTGATCATCGAACGAAGGCACATCGTCGGTGGCGCCGCCATCACCGAAGAGTTGATCCCCGGGTTCCACTTCACCACGTTCTCCTACGCGCTCAGCCTGTTGCGCCCCGACATCATTCACGACCTCGAGTTGACCAAGCACGGGTTCATGCCGATTCAGATGCCCTGCGCGTTCGCCCCGATGGAGAACGGTGACTACCTGCTGATGGGCACCGATCGCAACGAGAACATCAAAGAGATTGCCCGGCACTCCAAGCACGACGCCGACGCGATGGATCAATACCTGTACGACATGGCACAGGTGTGCCAGGCGCTGAAGCCGCTGATGGACGCCGCACCGCCGAACCTCTTCGGCAACGAGCCCGAGGATGCGATGCAGTTGGCCGATCTCGCCAAACGCCTCAAGTCGCTGCCGCCGCAGGTGTTGCAGAACTGCATCCGGTTGTTGACCGGAAGTTCAGCCGATTTCCTCGACGACTACTTCGACAGCGACATCATCAAGGGGTGGTTGGCGTCATCGAGCATCATCGGCAGCAAGGTCGGCCCGCGCTCGCAGGGCTCGGGTCTTGTCCTGCTGTTCCACAACCTCGGCGAGCACGATGGCCACTTCGGTTCGTGGGCCTTCCACAAGGGCGGCAACGGAGGGTTCACGCAGGTGCTGGCCCGCGCTGCGCAGGCCTTCGGCGCCGAGATCGTCGTCGACACGCCGGTGAGCCATGTGATCACCAACAACGGCAAGGCCACGGGGGTTGCTCTCGCTGACGGCACCGAGTTGAAGGCGAAGGTCGTGGTCAGTTCGCTCGACCCGCGGCGCACGTTCACCCAACTCGTCGATCCGGCGGAGATGCCGACCGAGCTCAACGACAGCATTCGTCGTTTCCGCTTCCAAGGCACGTCGGCCAAGGTCAACTTCGCCCTCGACGGCCCTCCCCGCTATCCGGCGCTCGGCGACCGAACGGATCAGTTCCGCGGCTTCACCAACATCGGGCCGACGATGGACTACCTCGAGCGAGCGTTCGATGACGCGAAGTACGGCTGGTACAGCAAACGGCCCTACATCGACGCCTGCATCCAATCGCTGGTCGACCCCGACATGGCCCCGCCGGGTAAGCATGTGATGTCGTGCTTCATCCAATACGCGCCGTACGAGTTGAAGGGCAGCGATTGGGACACGGAACGTCAAAACTTCGGCGACAACGTGCAAGCAACGTTGGAGTCGTTCTTCCCCGGCTTCGGCGACCTCGTGTTGCATCGCGAGGTCGTCACGCCTCTCGACATCGAGCGCGTCGTCGGTCTGACCGAAGGCAACATCTTCGCCGGCGAGTTCTTGTCGCCGCAGATGTACTTCTTCAGACCGGCGCCGGGCTGGAACCAGTACCGCACACCGATCGACGGTTACTACCAGTGCGGCTCGGGCACCCATCCGGGCGGCTGCGTCTCCGGCGGCCCCGGCAAGTTGGCCTCCCAACAGATCATAGGTGACCTGGCCCGTAAGGGATAGAGCAACGGCTCGTCTTCTTCATCCGGCGTTCGCCATAAGCGAACCCCCGTGATGCCCACCCATCCGGGCGAGGATAGTTTCGCCACGTCGAACGGGGGATTGCCATGGCCGAGATCGAAGCGGTGGACACCACCTCTGGCGCCGCAGGGAAGTCGGAGCCCTTCCGGTTCTTCGACAACCGCGAGAAGTACCTGCTCTTCGTCATGACGACCAGCGAGAAGGCGGAGGTCGCCGCCCGCATCGGCCGCGAGATCACCCACATCGTTCCTCGCCCTCCGGCGCTGCGACTGTTCGACGCCGGCACCGGCAACGGGATGGTCCTCAGCCAGGTGCTGCGCGAGCTCCACCGCCAGCTTCCGACCGTCCCCTTCTTCGTGGTCGGTAAGGAGGTCAGCATGGAAGACACCCGACTGACGCTGGCCACGCTTCCTGATCGCCTTGCCGAGCATCCCCAGTCCGTCGTGGTGTTGACGAACATGTTCTATGCCGAAGCACCGACGCTGTTCCCGAAATCGCCCGAGTTCCAGGACAAGGTCCGTTGGATCGATGTGCCCCTGAAGGGCAACACCTCGCATGAGTTCTTCCAGCAGATCCATGAGCTCGACGATCACCTCACACAGGGATGGCAAACAGCGTCCAGCGCGAAGACGGGCAATCCGGTGTACGTCACGCCCTCGGTGATGGTCCTATACCGCGACGATCAGGCCTTCGCTCTCGACGGCCTCATCCCACGGCCGACCGGAGGGCCTCAACCGTTCGAGTACGACCTCGTGCTGGCCGCGCAGCCGTACCGCAGTCGCACATCTGCCGAGACCAAGGTCAAGAACGTGTTGGCGCCGTTGGCGAAGGCCCTGGCGCCCGCCGGCCGGTTGGTCGTCGTGCAGTCGACCGGCCACGATCCAGGGATGGAGATCATCCGCCGGATCTGGCCGTCGGAGGATCCGTTTGCAACGCCCCGTCACAAGCTGATCCAACAGTTGGATGCCCAACTGAACCACGATGCTCCTGAGTTCCGGTTCGAAGGCACCAGCGATGCTGCGTCGCTGTTCGGCTACCACCTCCACGCGATGCCGAACGAGGTGTCGAACCGCATCAGCACGTCGACCACGCTGGCCGCCTGGAACGCAGCGGTGTACGTCGCCCAGATCGAGGATGAGCGCACCGCAGACGTGTTGATGGAGGGCAAGTACCTCGAGGCGACCGCTGATGTCGTGCTCAAGCATGGAGGGCTCTGGTTTCAGGACGAGTCCTTCGTCGTGGTACGCCATGCACTGTGAACCCTGAGGAAGCGGTCGTCGCCCATCTGCAGCAGCTCGGAGTCGATCACGAGATCGTCCCGTGTGATCCGGCACTCGCCGACACGGCGGCGTTCTGCGAGGCCTACGGGTATTCGCCCGACGATTCGGCCAACACGATCATCGTCGTCGGCAAAGGCGAGACACCGCGACCGGTCGCATGCGTGGTGCTGGCATCGACCCGCCTCGATGTGAATGGGGTCGTTCGCAAGCGCCTCGAAGTTCGCAAGGCATCGTTCGCTTCGGCTGACGAGACGATGGATCTGACCGGTATGGCGATCGGTGGCGTCACGGCCTTCGCGCTGCCGGCCGAACTCCCGATCTGGATCGACGCGGCTGTGATGGCTCGTGATCGAATCATCCTTGGGGGTGGAAGTCGGTCGATCAAGGTCCTCACGCCGCCGGCGACACTGGCGATGCTCGACAATGCCACCGTGGTCGAGGGCCTCGCCCGCACTCGCGAATGACCGCCGGTCTGGCCTGGCTGTTCGTCACTGCCGACGACAGCACCGGCGCGACGGAGGCTGCGGCGGCGTGCGCGGATGCGGGGTTCGACGTGAACGTCGCGCCGTTCGGTGTACCGGCGCCGGCGCCCGCACCGACGCGTGGCTGTGTCGTGGTGGATCTCCGGTCGCGCCACCTCACTCCCGACGAAGCTCGTCGACGGATGCTGGAGACCACTGCGGCAAACCATCGGATGCACAAGATCGACTCGACCCTGCGCGGCAACTGGGCGGTGGAGATCGCCGCCGTCGTCGAGGGCGGCAGAAGGGTCGTGCTGATTCCGTCGCACCCGCTGGCCGGCCGGGTGAGCGTCGGGGGTGTGGTCTACGTCGACGGTGTCCCTGTCGCTGAGAGCGAGCTCGGCAACGATCCGCGATTGCCGGTACGCAGCAGCAGGCCTTCCGAGACGCTGCGTGGTGTCGAGCTCGACGGTAGCGCTGCGCTGACCACGTGGTTGGCGCGCTCGGGATCCGGCGCGGCGATCGTCGATGCCCGGACGCTCACCGAGATCGAGCAACTGGTGACGATCGCTCTCGACGCTCCCGACGTGTTGCTGGCCGGCCCGGCGTCCGTTGTCGGGGCCGTCGCGAAGATCAGCTCTCTGGGGCACTCTGGCGCCTACCTGCCCGAACCGCTGCTGCTCACGCCGATCGTGGTCGTCAGCGCCAGCCTTCATCCCGTCAGCCGCGCCCAGATCGCCGAGGTCGAGCGAGCGGGCATCGACGTCGTGACCTCGTCCGTGATCCGAGGGGGCGACCCGCTGGCCGTCGCGGCGGAGGTCGCCGAGGCTGCTCACCGCTTGGTCGGCGAGCGACGCGCCCGCAGTGTGATCCTGGTCGGCGGCGACACCGCCGAGGCATTCATCGGTGACAGTGTTGTCCGCGTGTTCGGTTCGATCGACGTCGGTGTCAGCTTGGGCGAGGCGCGCATCCGCGGCTCGCTCCTGCGCATCGCCAGCAAACCCGGCGGCTTCGGGACTGCCAATACGCTGGTGGATCTGGTGAACAGATGACGACAGCCGCAGCACCGCCGATGGCGATCACGATGGGTGATCCCTCGGGGGTCGGTCCCGAGATCGTCCTGCGACGTGCAGCCGAAGGTGCTTTCACCACCGATCCTGTGGTGGTGTACGGCGACCTGGCAATCCTGCGTCGCGGCGCCGAGATGCTCGGTCTCGATGTCGAGCTCGAGGCACTGGTCGATCCGCGCCAGTGGCGGCCTGGTCCACTGCAGGTCATCGATGCCGGGCTGCTGCGCGCGGACGATCTCCGGCCAGGTGTCATCGACAAGGCATCGGGTGCTGCCGCGAGACAGTACGTCCTGGCTGCAACAACCGATGCTCTTGCAGGCGCGGTCGCCGGAATCGTGACGATGCCCATGAACAAGGAGGCGACCCAGCTCAGTGATCCCGGTTTCGTCGGCCATACCGAGTTGATCGCAGCAGCCTGCGGCGTGCAGCGCTTCACGATGATGCTGACCGCAGGTGACCTCGCTGTTACCCACGTCAGCACCCACGTGTCCTTGCAGGAAGCGATCCGCCGGGTCACCACCGAACGGGTCACCGAGGTGATCGAGCTGACCTACGAGACGTTGCACCGCTTCCTCGACGCACCGCGGATCGCGGTGTGCGGTGTCAACCCGCATGCTGGCGAGCACGGCCTCTTCGGATCGGAGGACGCTGTTCACATCGTCCCGGCCATCGAATCAGCGCGTGCCTCCGGCATCGACGCCAGCGGCCCGCATCCCGCCGACACCGTGTTCCATCAGGCCGTCCATCGCAAGCGGTTCGACGCGATCGTCTGCATGTACCACGACCAGGGCCACACACCGATGAAGCTGCTGGCCTTCGAGAGCGGAGTCAACGTGACAGTCGGCCTCCCGATCGTCCGCACCTCGGTCGATCACGGAACCGCGTTCGACATCGCCTGGCAAGGCGTTGCCTTCACCGGCTCACTCGATCACGCCCTGAGGTGGGCTCGCCGCCTGACCGCGTGATCACCTGCGTTTGGCGTCTCGGGATCACCCTATGTTGGTCCTCCGGCTCCAAACGTGCCGCGTTCTGGCCCCGGGCCGCCGGTCAGTGAGGGTCGACGAGGTCGAGGAACTGCCAGTGCTTGCCCTCGGCGACGCCCATCAGCTCGCGACCGCAGGTCTGCCACACCGCGGGCGATGACGTGACGTGCTGCGTGCCGGCGTGCACGTCGCGGTGCAGCCTCTGGATCGTGCCGCGGCGCAATGCGGTCGTGCCGCCCGCGAGGTAGACGAAGCCGGCCACCTCGTGCAGTGACTTGGTGATGTGGGCCAGCGCCAACCGCACCAACGTGTGTTGCCGCACCGAGATCTCGGCGCCGGCGTACAAGCTCTGCGACAGGTCGGTCCATGACTCGATGACCAGGGCCCGTGCGGCACGGAACTGGGCCTCGGCTTGAGCGAAGCCCTGTTGGAACGCAGCGCTGTCGGCTTGGGCACCAGCCCGGCCGGCTTTGCCGTGCACCAGCTCGGCCAACTCGTCGAGCAGCCTGCGACCGACACCCATTGCCCAGCCGCTGTGGCAGGTGACCGCGAAGCCGATGATGCCGAGTCCATACAGACTGCCGCCACGCTCGGGAACCGTCGTGACCGCGAAATGGCTCCAGCCGTCGGGAACGAAGACCGATTCCATTGTGTAGTCGATGCTGCCGGTGCCGCGCAGTCCCATCACATCCCAGTTGTCGATCAGGTTCACCGCTTCGATAGGGGTCACGCAGATCCGTGGTTCACCGGTCTCTTCGATGATGCCGAGCGAGTGGACGTACGTCGAGTGCTTCAGGCCCGATCCGAAGCTCCATGATCCACTCAGCGAGATGCCGCCGTCGGCCATCTTCGCCGTTCCGGGTCGAGTGCCCTGGCCGGCGATCACCGGCGATTTGCCGTTGCCCCACAGTTCGGCAACGGCTTCATCGCTGAGATAGGCACCGGCAGTGCCGATCGAGAGGTTGGCCGCCATCGCCACCCAACCGGCCGATGCGTCGCCGTACGACAGGTTCTCGAGCACCTCGAGGGAGTGAAGAGGATCGAGCTCGGAGCCGCCCAACTTCTCGGGCACCCACATCTTCAGCAAGCCGTCGTGATGCAATGCCGCCACGACCTTGGGCGACAAATCACCAGCGGTGTCGGCGAACTCTGCTTCGGCATCGAGCAGAGGCACCAGAGCCTTGGCCTTCTCGGCAAGGATTGATGATTCGGTGAGTGATTCGCCGAGCGGCATCGCTGTCCCCTTCGTCGCTGTACGTCGCTGTCTGTCGTTGCGATCTTAGGCAGGGACAGCGCTCCTGGCTGCTTCGAGCTTGGCAGTCGTGAGCTTGCTGCGACCGATGACGAACAGGCACGCGTAGATGGCGGCGTCGAGGAAGAACGCCGATCGCAGGGCGATGCGTCGATTGGTGAGATGGCTCACGACTGTGACGGTGATTCCGCCCAAGGCGGCGCCGATCGGCATCATGCCCCACGCGAAGAACCGATACACACTGTTGACCCGGCCGAGGAGATGTGGCGGGATGATCGATTGTCGCAGGCTGACTGTGATGACGTTCCACGTCGCCCCGAGTGTCGCCCCAACGCCGTACAGGACCATCACGATCGGCCATTGCGACGACAATCCGACAAGGAACGAGACGACAGCGTTCGAGCCGAGCGTCATCGCCAGGCACGTCCCGCTGCCGAGGCGTTTCGACATCCACGGAGCCAGGTTCCCTCCGATCGCCGCACCAGCGGCCATACCGAAGCCCATGATGGTGAAGACGAAGGGTCCGACATTGAGGATCTCTTGGGCGAACAGCACGAGCACCGAGCCGCTGAGGGTCGAGGCCAGGTTCATGAGGCCGAGGATGATGGCCATCGAGCGCAACAAGTCGTTTGCCCACAACCAGCGGAAGCCCTCGGCCAGCTCGGTGCGCCACGGAGCCTGCACGTGATCATCCGGGCGTTCGGCACGGAACGTCCCCGGAATTGCAGCGACGAGCGCGGCGGCGGCGAAGAACGATGCGGCGTCGACGAAGAACGGCAGCGAGAAGGCCACGATCAGGAGCAGCGAACCGAGCGGGGGACCGATGAACGTGTTGGCGATGTTCTCGGCGCTCCACATGCGGCCGTTGGCCTTCTCCAGCTGATCTACGTCGACGATGGAGGGCATGAACGTCTGCCCGCAGTTGTCGCGCAGTACCTCGGCGGTTCCGAGCAGCAAGGTGGCAACGAGCAGCAGCACGTACAAACCCGTCGACGTTCCCGTGACCTTCGACAGCTCGTCGACAGCCGGCAGCTTCGATTGCCGGCCCAGGACAGCTAGCGCAACGATCAGCGTGAGCACGAAGCGTGTGAAGTCGGCCAGCACCATCGCCTTCTTGCGATCCACCCGATCCGTGATAACACCCGCCGGAAGCGTGAAGACCAGCCACGGCAGACGTTGGACAAGCGCGACTCCGGCGATCAGGATCGGGTTGCGGGTGATGGCCGAGGCCAGCCAGGGATAGGCGATCAACGACATGCCGTCGCCGATGTTCGACACGGTCGTCGAGATGAACAGCTTGCGATAGTTGGGACCGAGAGGCTTGCTGGCCATTACAGCTCCTCTGCTGCTTCAGAGGCAACGGACCGGTTCGTCGGGAAGACCCCGACGTAGCAGGCGTACTCGCGGGCGCCGGCCCGCGGCAGGCGGGTGAACTCGACCGCAAGAGCCATCACTCGTTCGGTGAACTCTTTTGCCACCTCAGCGGGGATCCGGGCGTGGCGCAGAGTGAACCCGCCGGCCGCACCCGCATCGGACAGATCAGCCTGTGCTCGGGCGTCGGCGACAAAGGGCAGGTCACCGTCGAGTGCATCGTCCGGATAGACGATGGTGTGAGCGGTGCGGCCGTAGAAGCGCTCTTCGATCGCCCGCACCTTGCGGGTCGCGGTGACCTTCAGCAGACCGACGTCGGTGAGCACATCGACATGGTGGGCGACGGTGCCCCGCGGTTTGCGCACTCTGGCTGCGAGTTCCGTGACGCTCATGGCCCGTTCCAGCACGAGATCGAGGATGAGAGCTCGCAGCGGATGCCCGAGGGCCTTGAGCCGGGCGGGGGAGTCCGCGACGACGACCTCGGCGAGCTCATACCCCAGCTCATAGACATTTTGCTGAACAACGTCCGACATATCCCGAATGATAGGTAAATTCCGGACATTGGTCAACCTGAATGGTCGGGACCGGCCTCCGCTTCGCTTCGGCTGCTCGCTTGGGCCTTCGCTCTGTTGGTTCCGTTTCGCTTCGGTCCACTACTCGACGCGGGCGCTGCGATGGTCCCCTGCGGACCATCTGTGCGCCCACGTTCGGTGTAACGACCATTCGAGAGCCCGTCCCGACCACTTAGCCTGACCCGATGCGCAGTCGGTCGGTCGTTGTTGGGTACGGCACGCTCACTGGGCTGTTTGCGTCCGGCTACGGCGTGATGTTCACGGTTCTCGACGAGTTCCGGGATCAGTACGGCATTGGTGAGGGTGCCCTGGGTCTGGTCGTGGCGATGGGCTTCCTGTCGTCCTTCCTCGCCCAGGTGACGCTTGCTCCGCTTGCCGATCGCGGGCATGCCCGGCTGATGATCTTCCTCGGGATCGCCTTCGATGTCGCGGGTCTGCTGGGCATGGCCTACGGCAGCACTGTCGTCGTGCTGTTGATCTCGCGATTCGTTATGGGGATCGGAGTCGGCCTCGCATACCCCGCCGCCCGGCGAATCGTGATCCTCGCCGACCCGGACAATCTCGGCCAGAACCTCGGAAGGATGCTTGCCGCCGACGTGGGCGGATTTGCCTTGGGTCCAGCGGTGTCGGCGGCTCTCGTCGGCCCATTCGGGATCGCTGCGCCGTTCCTGGTGATCGCCGCGTTGACGGTCGCCATCTGTCCGTTGGTCGCTCGCACGAGAGTCGCCGAGACCGACACCTCGGTCGAGCCACCGCCAAGGTTCGCGTTCGACCTCTTGCGCATCCGGCCGTACCTCGCTGCTCTGTCGATGGGAGCGGCAGTGTTCATGATGATCGGTGCCTTCGACGCCTTGTGGGTATTGGTGCTCGATGATCTGCACACCAGCGACCTGATCGCCAACCTCGGCATCACGCTGTTCGCGGTGCCGATGGTGTTGTTCGCCTCGACCGGCGGGAAGTTGGCTCAGTCGATCGGCCCGTTCCGGCTCGGCACGTTCGGTCTGCTTGTCGGCGCCGCGGCGATGTTCGCCTACGGCCACGCACCGACCGGCGGGATCATGTTGGCCATCTCACTCGTGCACGCAACCAACGATGGCTTCACCGTCAGCAGTTGCGGTGTCGCCGTCGGGCTGGTCGTCCCCGGCGAACGCCAGGCCAGCGCGCAGGGTCTGCTCGGCGGTGTCCAGACACTGGTAGCCGGGATCACAGCCACAGCAATCGGCCAGATCTACCAACACTTCGGCCGCACGGTCGCCTACACGAGTTGTTCGGCGACGATGGTTGCGCTGATCATCTGCGGCGCTGTGCTGTCGGGCAGATCGTGGCGATTGCGCGGCTCCGCAGATCGAGCAGCTGCCGTCCCTGTATAGATCCTCAGCCGAGTTGCTGGTCGAAGAACCGGAACGTACGCGCCTGCGCGATTGCTGCCGGCACGGCGCTGAACGAGCCGCGGTGATCGCAGTTGAACCCGTGTTCGGCGTCGTACCGGTACACCGTCGCGTTTGGCCATGCAGTGGCGATCTTGTCGACGTCTTCCATCGGTATCGCATGATCGCGTTCACCGAAGTGCATGATCATGGGCACGACCGGCACCTGATCGATGAGACCGACCGTCCCACCGCCGTAGTACGACGATGCGGCGTCGAAGACACCGGGATGTTCGATTGCGCATGCGGCGGTGACTCGCCCGCCGTAGCAGTAGCCGACGACGCCGACCTTGCCACCTTCACGGGCTGCTGCGCCTGCAGCAGCGACGTCGGCAAGGACTGTTCCGAAGTCGAGTGAGCCCATGGCGATGGCGCGACCCGCCTCGATGTCCTCGGGCGTGTAGCCCAGTTCGATGCCAGGTCGCTCGCGGTCGAAGATGGCGGGGGCGATGGCGAGGTAGCCCGCCGCGGCGTACCGGTCCGCGACAGATCGGATGTGGTCGTTGACGCCGAAGATCTCTTGGACGACGACGACTCCGCCGCGGGTGGGGCCCTCGGGCTCGGCGCGGTAGGCGGCCAGTTGGAACCCGTCGGACGATATCAGTGAGATGGTGGAACCCATTCCACGACTGTATTCGCGAGCTACGCAGGTCAATCCAACGCGGGCGTGAACGCCCGCCTGATGAGCGCCGGCCGTTGGGTGATCGCGCCGATCGCACACGCCGCTGGAACGATCAACAGCGCGCTGCGTAGGCCGATCTGGTCTGCCAACACCCCCATGGCGAGCGGACCCAACGTGACCGCAGTTCCCGAAGCCAGGATGCAGATGGCGCCCAGCGAGATCGAGTCGATCTTCCGCTCGGCCGACGCGTACAGCCTGTCGACGGTCAGCGGGTAGAGAGGCGCTCCGCCGAAGCCGACGATTGTCAGGCCGACGACCCGCGGCAACAGCCCGGGCGCGAGGAACATCACCAGAGCGCCGATGCCCGTGGTGATGAAGCTGACGGTGACCGTGAGGTCGTCGAACAGGCGGATGAATGTCGGCAGGACGAGCCGCGACAGGAACATCATCACGCCGAAGACTCCGGCCAGCGCAGCGGCGAGGCCACCAGAAGCGTGGCCGACCTCTTTCAGGTATGTAGCTGCCCACACGCCGATGGCGAACTCGCTGAAGACCGCATTGATGATGTGTAGCCACGGTATGAACACGTCGCGATCGCGCAGGTGGGCGAGTGTGAACTCGCCTTGCCTGCTCGACTCCGGCACCGCCACAGGCCATGCCACAACGGTGAGCACCACCACGATCACTGCGGTGAGGATCAGATACGGCGGTCGCCACGACCAGTGCAGAGCCAGCGCCGCGCCGACCACGAGACTGAACATGACGCCCGCGAGCCCGGGTGCACCGTTGACAGCGGCAAATGCCGTGGCCCTGTGTTCACCGTGATGATCGCTGATCA
>JANMMQ010000083.1:0-3917 GCA_031373465.1 Ilumatobacteraceae bacterium
GGGTTGCCGGTGAACCGGTACGCCGACTGACCGAAACGGACCTAGGCGAGTACCGCGGTGTTCGCCAGCCCGTCGGGAATCCGGCCGTTCAGCACGTCGATCACCGACGCGGTGGCACGTCTACTCATCTCATCCACTGACGTGATGCTGAGGCCACCGAGGTGGGGACTGACCACGACGTTCGACATGCACAGCAGAGGCGAATCGTATGGGGGTTCCTCTTCGAACACGTCAAGGGCGGCACCTGCGATCACGCCATCTTGGAGGGCTTTGACCAAGGCCCCTTCGTCGACGACCTCACCGCGTGAGGTGTTGACGAGAATCGCGTGCGGGCGCATCAGTTGCAGCGCGCTCTGGTCGATGAGGTGACGGGTCGCCGGGATAAGGGGACAGTGCAGCGAGACCAGATCACATCTGGCGAGCAGCTCGGCGAGTTCGACCGCCCGAGGTGAATCCGACTCGGCCAACGCCGGATCGCTGACGAGAAGGTCGACGTCAAACCCAACGAGGCGATGAGCGACCAATCGTCCAATGTGTCCGTACCCGATCAAGCCGACTCTCAGGCCTGTCAACAGACGTGGTGTGTGTGGCCCGGTTCGATTCCACTCACCCCTCCGCACTGCGGCGTCGTGCTCGGGTATCCGTCGCAACAGGGCGAGCATCATCGCGATGGCATGGTCCGCGACGGTTGATTCATTCGCACCTGGCGTGGTGGTGATGGCAACCCCGAGCTCGGTGGCCGCTGCCTCGTCGATCGAATCGATGCCGACGCCAGTCCTGGCGATGACCCTAAGTCGCGGGCTGCGGCGCATGACGTCGGCGGTGAACGGATCGGTGCTGACGATCGCTCCGGCTGCATCGGAGCACAACGCGAGCAACTCGTCGGGAGATCGCAGTCCACGCTTAGGTGCGACGCGCATCACGTACCCGGCCGCTGTCAGCGCGCCACCGTGCTGGGGATTCTCCGTGTCGTAGTCGGGAAACGTGACCAGCACGACGGGCGGCTTCCCATCGGCATCGCCTGACGGATCCGCGGGGCGAAGCACTCGGCGATCAGATCATCGCAGTATGAAGCTGTCAAGGCTGGAATAGCGTGGGGTCATGCGCCTCACGCCGACCGATCGCGATCGGTTGCTCATCTTCACCGCCGCCGAGTTGGCCAGAGCGCGGCGAGCGCGCGGCTTGCGGCTCAACGTGCCGGAGGCCACTGCCCTCATCGCCGACACCGTGTGCGAGGCGGCACGCGACGGCGCCCGCATCATGCAAGCAGCGGCCGCCGGCGCAGCTGTGCTCGGCATCGACGACGTTCTTCCCGGCGTGCCAGACATCGTGCGCGAGGTCAAGGTCGAGGCTGTCTTCGACGACGGCACGCGCATGGTCGTGGTGCGCAACCCCTTCGGCGACGGCGGCAGCCTCGGTCCCGACGCGCCGGGCGCCGTGATCACCGCGGCCCACGACTCGGTCACCCCACCCGGCCTGGTGTACATCGTTGCCACCAACACCTCCGACGTGCCCGTCAGCATCACCTCGCATTTTCATTTCTTCGAGGTCAACCCGCGCTTGATGTTCGATCGAGCCGCCGCGTACGGGATGCGTCTCGCCATTCCTGCCGGATCCGCGCTCCGGTTCGAGCCCGGCGTGCCGACCGACGCGCCCTTGATTCCCATCGGGGGCCACCGGGTGGCGATTGGCTTTGCTGGCCTCGTCGACGGCCCGCTCGACGCGCCGGGCGCAAAGGAGGCCGCCCTCACCCGGGCCGGTCAGCTGGGCTACCTCGGGGCACAGTCGTGAGCGACGACGCTGATCCGCATCCCCATCGCCATTCGCACGGCGAGTTCAGCCACAGTCACGACGACGGTGAGGTGCCTCACGATCATCTTCATCCCGCTGAGATCCTCCCGGACGACTACGCCGCCATCCACGGGCCGACGGTCGGCGACCGCGTGCGCCTCGGCGATACCGGCCTGGTCATCGAGATCGAATACGACGCGCAACTGCGCGGCGACGAGTTCCTTGCCGGGTTCGCCAAGACGGCCCGCGACGGCTTGTTGTTGAAGGCCGCGGCGGTGAAGGACACGTGCGACATCGTCATCTCCAACGTCGTCGTCATCGATGCCACGCGCCGGATCGGGAAGGTGTCGATCGGCATCCGCGACGGACGCATCAGCGCTGTCGGCCGAGCCGGCAACCCCGACATGATCGACGGCGTCGAGGTCGTGGTCGGCACCGGCACCACGATCATCTCCGGTGAGGGCATGATCGCGACAGCGGGCGCGATCGACACTCACGTGCACCTGCTGTCACCTCGGATCATGGAGGCCTCGCTCGCATCCGGGGTCACGACCATCATCGGTCAGGAGTTCGGGCCCGTCTGGGGTGTCGGCGTCAACTCCCCGTGGGCCCTGCGACACGCGTTCAACAGCTTCGACCAGTGGCCTGTCAACATCGGCTTCCTCGGCAGGGGGTCATCGTCCGACGAGGCCCCGCTGATCGAAGCTCTGGTCGAAGGTGGGGCGTGCGGCTTCAAAGTCCACGAAGACATGGGTGCCCACACGCGCGCCCTCGACACAGCGCTCAACGTTGCCGAGCGGTACGACGTGCAGGTCGCGTTGCACACCGATGGCCTCAACGAATGCCTCTCGGTCGACGACACGCTCAGTGTGCTGGCCGGTCGCACCATCCACGCCTTCCACATCGAGGGATGCGGCGGTGGGCATGTGCCCAACGTGTTGAAGTTGGCCGGCGTGCCCAATGTGATCGGGTCGAGCACCAATCCGACGTTGCCGTTCGGGCGCGACGCGCTCGACGAGCACTACGAGATGATCTTCGCTGCGCACGGCCTGAACCACCATTCGCCCAGCGATCATCATCTCGTGACCGACCGCATCCGTGGCGGGACGATGGGTGCGGAAGGCGTGCTGCATGATCTGGGTGTCATCGGCATCACTTCCAGCGACGCGCAGGGCATGGGTCGGGCGGGTGAGACCGTTCGTCGCACCTTCCAGCTCGCTGCCCAGATGAAGCGCCAGCAGATCCGGCAATCGTCCGACCACGGTCCGACCAGCAACGACAACGACCGCGTTCGCCAATACGTGGCCAAGCTCACCATCAACCCGGCGATCGCTCACGGGCTGAATCACGAGATCGGCTCGCTCGACGTCGGGAAGTTGGCCGACATCGTGCTGTGGCGTCCGGACCATTTCGGGGCCAAGCCGCAGCTGGTGTTGAAGAGCGGCTTTCCGGCCTACGGGGTCACAGGCGATCCGAACGCCGCCACCGATTCCAGCGAGCCGTTGGTGCTCGGTCCGCAGTTCGGTTCGTACGGCTCCACTGCGGCCGATCTCTCCGTTGCGTTTGTCAGCCAGGCCGCGATCGATGCCGGTGATGACCACATGGCCACCCGCAGACGACGCGTCGCCGTGAAGGGCACGCGCAACATCGGCCCGGCCGACCTCGTGCACAACAATCGACTCGGCCACGTCGACGTCGACCCCAAAACCGGGATGGTCTCGCTCGACGGCGACACCGTCTACTCCGACCCGGCCGACTCGGTGTCACTCAGCCGCCTGTACTTCCTGTGACCAGATGAGCAGCGCCACAGGATTCTCGATGCCACCCGAGTGGGCGCGCCACGAGCGCACGTGGATGGAGTTCCCGCCGGCCAACACCACGTTCGGCGATGATCCCGACGGCGAGCTCGGTCACTACCGACGCGTATGGACAGACGTCACGAACGCCATCGCCGAGTTCGAGCCCGTGTCCCTGATCTGCGATGTGGGCGACGCTGATGCAGCGCGCGCCCTTGTCGATCCCTCGGTCACCATCTACGAAACGCCGATCGACGAGTGCTGGTTCAGGGACAGCGGCCCGACCTTCGTCACGCATCCCGATGGTCGGCTCGGTGCGGTGAACTGGCG
>JANMMQ010000106.1:0-3054 GCA_031373465.1 Ilumatobacteraceae bacterium
CCACCTCCGGTCCGGGCGGCGTCGACTGCTCACCACGCGGCGATCCGCCGGGGTTCGTCCGCGTCGTTGACGAACGTACGCTGCTCATGCCCGACCGGCGTGGCAACAACCGACTGGATTCGCTGCGCAACCTCGTGGTCGACCAGCGTATCGGTCTGCTGTTTCTGGTGCCCGGCGTCGGCGTGACGGTGCGGGTCAACGGCACCGCGGAGATCACCACGGATCTGCAACTGCGCGAAACGTTCGCGTTCGAGGGCAAGTTGCCGACGACCGTCATCGTCGTGACGACGCAATCCGTCTACACGCAGTGCCCAAAGGCGTTGATTCGCTCGCACCTCTGGGATCCGTCCCGTCATCGCCTTGCGTCCGAGCTCCCGTCTGTCGGCGACATCCTCGAGGCGATCACAGCTGGCGAGTTCGACGGCAAAGCCCACGACGCTGCGTACCCGGAGCGGGTCCGTCAGACGATCTATTGATGAAGTGAACTACTGATGCTGTGATCCGGGGCCCGGCACCGCTCGAACGTGCAGGGCCGGGCAGGGTTAGGGTGGCCGGTCGATCCAAAGGGGGTTCCATGGGACGAATCGTGTTTGCAGGTGGTGGCATTGCCGGGACGTGCGCAGCAATGATGCTCGCCAAGGACGGTCACCAGGTCACGGTTCTCGAGCGCGACCCGACGCCGCCGCCCCCGCCCGACGTTGCGTGGGACGAATGGGAACGCCGCGGCGTCAACCAGTTCAAGATGTTGCACTTCCTGCTGGCCAGGTTCCGCCTTGTCGCCGACGCAGAGCTTCCTGGTCTGACCGATGCCATGGTCGCCGCCGGGGCTCTCCGACTCAACCCGCTGATCGGTATCCCCGACGATGTCACCGGTGGCTGGCGCGATGACGATGATCGGTTCGAAACCATCACGGCTCGACGGCCGGTTGCCGAGTCCGTCATCGCGACCATGGCTGCCGCGACTCCGGGTGTGACGATTCGCCGCGGGACAGCGGTGGCAGGAGTGCTGACCGGCCCCGGTTCCGATGGCATCGTTCACGTCACCGGCGTGCGCACGGAGAACGGCGAGGACGTGCCTGCCGACCTCGTCGTCGACGCCGGTGGAAGGCGATCAGCGATGCCGTCGTGGCTGCGTGACGCGGGCTCGAAGGGTCCCGATGAGATGATCGAGGATTGCGGCTTCGTGTACTACGGCCGCCACTTCCGTTCCGGCGACGGGTCCGTTCCGCCGGCTTTCGGAGGTTTGCTGCAGCCCTACGGTTCGGTGTCTGTGCTGACGCTTCCAGCGGACAACGGCACGTGGGGTGTCGGGGTCATCACCAGCTCGAAAGATGCCTCGCTGCGCAGCCTGTTGGAGGTCGAGTGCTGGGAGAAGGTCGTCGGTGCCTTCCCACTGGTTGCGCACTGGATCGATGCCGAGCCCATCACTGATGTGAAGCTGATGGCCAAGATCGAGGATCGTCAGCGCAACTACGTCGTCGACGGCAAACCGGTGGCAACGGGCGTCGTGGCACTGGCCGATGCATGGGCGTGCACCAACCCCTCGCTCGGGCGCGGCATCTCGATGGGAATGGTGCACGCCGCGGCACTGCGTTCATTGCTGCGCGAGGTACCACTCGACCAGGCGAACGATCTGGCAATGCGGTGGGACGAGATGACGACGGAGACGGTTCAGCCGCATTTCGTCGACACTCTCGCGTTCGATCGGCATCGACTTGCCGAGATCGAGGCTGCGATCGAGGGCCGACCGTACGAGACCGACGATGAGGTTTGGAACCTCACCAACGCACTGGCTAGCGCGATCCTGAAGGATCCCGATCTGCTTCGGGGTTTCATCGAGGTTGCATCGCTTCTCGACACCGGTGCCAACGTGGTCGCACGTCCGGGCGTAGCCGAGCGAGCGGTCGCGCTGGCCGATCCGACGCCACTGCCCGGTCCTGACCGAGCGGAACTGCTCTCGCTCGTCGGGGCATAGAAGGGAACAGACATGAAGAACATCGCCCTCGGCGATCTCACGTTCGCCGTCCAGGATGAAGGCGATGGTCCGGCCGTTCTGTTGCTGCACGGCTTCCCTGACTCCCATGCGCTGTGGCGAAACCAGGTGCCTGGGTTGGTCGAAGCCGGCTACCGAGTGATCGTGCCGGATCTGCGAGGGTTCGGCGATTCGTCGAAACCGGCCGAAGCCGACCGATACGGCATCCTCGACCTTGCGGGCGATGTGCTCGGAATCCTCGATTCGGTCGGGGTCCAACGTGCACACGTCGTCGGTCACGACTGGGGTGCGGCACTGGCCTGGGCCACGGCCGCGTTCGTTCCGGACCGCGTCGATCACCTGGTCGCGCTGTCGGTGGGTCATCCTTCGGCGTTCCGCGACGTCGGTTTCGAGCAACGGGAGAAGTCGTGGTACATGCTGCTGTTCCAATTCGAGGGCATCGCCGAGCAGTGGCTCTCCGGCAACGACTGGGCAAACATGCGCGAATGGTCGAGCCACCCCGACGTCGAGCAGGTCATCGCTGATCTCTCACGGCCTGGAGCACTCACCGCTGCACTCAACTGGTATCGCGCCAATGTTCATCCGTGCACCTTGGTCGAACCACCGCTGGTGTTGCCGCAGATCCAGGCCCCGACCATGGGCGTATGGAGCTCGGGAGACTTCGCCCTCGTCGAATCGGGCATGACCTCATCGAGCAAGTACGTCGACTCGTCGTGGCGATACGAGCGCGTCGAAGGCCCTGGCCACTGGATGCAGCTCGAGGCACCCGACAAGGTCTCCGACCTACTGATCGACTTTCTGCCTGCGCCGTAGTTGCTCGACGAGTCGTTCAACGAGTCGAGTCGGCCGACAGCCGTTCGTACAACCGGCGGGTCAACGGCCAGGCGCCCGGTGACGAGTTGGAGATCACCGTATGAGTGAGCCGCGACGTCGGGTGGTGCCAACTGCGGAACGACACCCCTGCGTCATATCCCTCGAGTCTCACCGCGTCGCCAGAACCGGCCAGCCAGAAGCCCAGGCCGTAGCGCTCGAGGTCCGAGACGACACTGAGCGGCCGCACC
>JANMMQ010000157.1:0-5658 GCA_031373465.1 Ilumatobacteraceae bacterium
GGGCGGGTGCCGCCGAAAACCGATATGGTCGAAGCCATGGCAACACTCGCTCAGACCCTCGGCGATCTGAAGGCCTCTGGCTGGCAATCATCACCCGTGAAAGAGGAGGTCCGCCGCAACGCCGTCGCCCGGATCGCAGCCGGCGATGCATTGTTCGAAGGTGTGCTCGGGTACGACCAGACAGTCATGCCACAGCTTGAAAACGCGTTGCTGGCCGGGCACGACATCATCTTCCTGGGCGAGCGGGGTCAGGCCAAGACCCGCATCATCCGCTCCCTCACTGGTCTGCTCGACGAGTGGATGCCGATCGTCGCTGGTAGCGAGATCAACGATGATCCGTACTTCCCCGTCAGCAAGCACTCCCGCGATCTGATCGCCGAAATGGGCGAGACCACACCGATCGAATGGGTGCACCGCGACGATCGTTACGGCGAGAAGTTGGCCACGCCCGACACGTCCATCGCCGACCTCATCGGTGAGGTCGATCCGATCAAAGTCGCGGAGGGCCGCTACCTCAGCGACGAGCTGACCCTGCACTATGGATTGGTCCCGCGCACCAATCGCGGCATCTTCGCGATCAACGAGCTCCCCGACCTCGCCGAGCGCATTCAGGTCGGCCTGCTCAACGTCCTGGAGGAGCGCGACGTGCAGGTTCGCGGGTACAAGATCCGGTTGCCGCTCGACGTGCTGCTGGTGGCCAGCGCCAACCCGGAGGACTACACCAACCGCGGCCGCATCATCACCCCCCTGAAGGACCGCTTCGGCAGCCAGATCCGCACGCACTACCCGCTCGACATCGAGACCGAGGTGGCCATCATGCGTCAAGAGGCGCGGCCGGCCTCGGTTGGTGATGTCGCCGTACATCTGCCCGACTACATGGAGCAGGTCGTCGCCACATTCAGCCAGCTGGCACGGGCCAGCAACCAGGTCAATCAGCGCAGTGGCGTCAGCGTGCGCCTGTCGGTCAGCAACGTCGATGTGCTCGGGGCCAACGCCTTGCGGCGCGGGCTGCGCGCCGGCGAGCACGTCGTGGTGCCGCGCATCTGTGATCTGGAGGCGCTGGCGGCTTCCAGCAGCGGCAAGATCGAGATCGAGTCGTTGGAGGAGGGCCGCGACGGCCTGATCCTCGACAACCTCGTCAAGGCTGCCGTCCTGACGGTCTACAAAGAACGCATCGCACCCGATCAGGTCCGCGATGTGATCAACGCCTTCGAGGAAGGCGTCGTGGCCCACGCCGGCGAAGACATCGCTTCCGTCGAAGAGGCTCGGCTGGTGGAGATGGTCCCGGCGCTCCGAGCACCGGTGCTGGCGCTGACCGGCAACGACGAATCGCCGGCTGCGGTTGCCGCTGCGGTCGAGTTCGTGTTGGAGGGCCTGCACCTGTCGAAGCGCCTCAACAAGGACTCGTCGGGCGGCGTCAAGACCTACCGCGGCCGCAGCTGACGCCTGTTCAGCGGAAGCGGGCCCGTGCCGGTGGGCCAATTTTCCGGTTCCTCTGGCAACATAGGGCTTAGTCCTATAGTGTGACGCCTTACTGCGGGGTAGTAAGACTGCTGCCGCGGCAGCCGGGACGGGCTCATTGCTGTGATTCCCGACGTTACGGTCTACTTCGGCCCTCTTCGTACGAAAGTGAGCGCGCATGATTTGGAGTCCATTCAGCACCTGGTCACGGGGGAAAACCGGCTCCGTGTTAGCGGCTTTCGCCGCAGTGATCGCCGTCGGTAGCACGGTCGCGGCCAGCGTCGGCGAGGGCGGCGGATCGCAGGCCACCGGCACGCCCGGGACGCCCGAGTCCGCCGGTTCTCACCTGCCCACCGAGCTGTCGGGGCAGATCGAGAGCATCGCCACGGACCCGGGGGCTTACGACCCCACCATTCTCACCAAGTTCATCTCCGGTCGTGGTTTCATCGCCAACCAGGGTGCCCCGGCTGGTGTCGACGCCGACCTGGTCGAGTTCAGCGGGCAGACCTGTGTGTCGCCCAATGCGGTCTCGGGTGGCACGTGGACGGTCCTGTTCGCCCCCGTCGAGCTCCCCGACGGCGCACTGATCAAGCAACTGGCCTTCTACGGCGCGGATAACGACGTCACGAACGACATCGACATCCAGCTCGAGCGGGCCGGCATCGCCGTACCAGTTCTGCCTGCTGTGCCGAGTCGCACCGATCAACTCGTCACCGACTTCACGACCGCCGCGGTGAGCGGCGTGGTCGCCGTGGACAGTGCAGACAACCTCAACGAGGTGGCCGGCAGTTTCACTCCGTCGGGCGGAACCGCCAGCGACCACCGTTTCCACGTGGTTCGCGTGCAGTTGACGAACGCGGCGGGTGCCAACCACATCTTGTGCGGCATCGAAGTTCGCTACCAGGTGCCTGTTGCGTCGGCCGATGCGGGTTCGGTGTTCCATCCGATCACGCCAGTCCGCGCATACGACTCGCGTGTTGCCGGCTATCCCGTGAACGGGCCGATCGCCAACTTCGGCTCGCGGTCGATCGATGTCAGCTCAGGCCACGATCTGTCGACAGGAGCTGTGACGCTGGCCAACGCGGTGCCAGCGGGTGCGACCGCGATCACGTACAACCTCACGACCGACCAATCAACGACTGTCGGGTTCGTGGCCATCACGCCAGGGAACGCCACTTCCTTCGCTGCGTCGGCGATCAACTTGAACGGCACGCCGTTGGCCAATGGCGGTACGGTCCAGATCGCGGGCGACCGCACGATCAAGGTATGGGTCGGCGGTGGCGGGACCACGCAGGTGATCGTCGACGTGACCGGGTACTACACGTCGCCGGTGTTCCCGAACATGGCGAACTGACCTTCATGTGACGTGAACAACAGGCCGGGCTATCAGTCAACCCAGGAGCTGGTAGCCCGGCAATGCCCTACCGGGCGCGCTCGACGTGTCGAGCGACGAGGTTCTCCAGCATCTCCTGGTGCCCGGACGAACGCGATGGCTCGCCGGTCGTCATCGCCCGCTGATGAAGATCGTCGAGGGTCTGCTCCTTCATGATCGACGAGCCCAGCTCGCTTGACCACCCGGCGTAGCGGGCATCGCGGATCGAGTCGAGCTCGCCGCTGTCGACGATCGATGCGGCGGCGAGCAGCGCCCGAGCCATGGTGTCCATCCCGCCGATGTGGGCGTAGAACAGGTCGGTGCGATCACTCGACTGGCGCCGCAACTTCGAATCGAAGTTCAGCCCGCCAGTGGTGAACCCGCCTGCGCGCAGGATCTCCAGCATGCCGAGCGTCATCTGCTCGACCGACACCGGGAACCGATCGACATCCCAGCCCAACCTGTCGTCACCGGCGTTGGCGTCGATCGAGCCGAAGATGCCGGCGTTGGCGGCCGAGGCGATCTCGTGGGCGAAATCGTGGCCGGCCAGGGTTGCGTGGTTGACCTCGATGTTGACCTTGATCTCGGTGTCGAGGTCGTAGCGCTGGAGGAAGGCGTGCACGGCGGCCACGTCGTAGTCGTACTGGTGCTTGGTGGGCTCGAACGGCTTCGGCTCGATCAGGATGGCACCTTCGAAGCCGATGCGCTGCTTGTGTTCGACGACCAGCGTCAAGAAGCGGGCCAGTTGGTCGAGCTCGCGACTGATGTCGGTGTTCAGCAGCGTCTCGTAGCCCTCGCGTCCGCCCCAGAGAACGTAGTTGTGGCCACCGAGACGGTGTGTCGCCTCGAGGCAGTGCGCGACTTGACCGGCCGCGAACGCGAACACCTCGGGATCGGGGTTTGTGGCTGCACCCGCCTGATAGCGCGGGTTCGAGAACAGGTTGGCCGTGCCCCACAACAGTTGGACGCCGGTCCGCTGCTGATGCTCGCCGGCAAGCTCGACCATCTCGTCGAGACGCTTCACCGACTCGGCGAAGCTCGAGCCTTCGGGGGCGATGTCACGGTCGTGGAAGCAGTAGAACGGCACTCCGAGCTTGGCGAAGAACTCGAACGCGGCATCCATCTTCTGCTTGGCGGCATCCATCGGATCGGTTCTCGGCGCGAAGGTCGGATGCCAGGGGCGATCGAGCGTGCCGGCGCCGAAGATGTCGAACCCATCCCACGCGAACGAGTGCCAATAACAGACTGCGAAGCGAAGGTGATCCTCCATTCGGCGCCCGGCAACAACACGCTCGGCGTCGTACCACCGAAACGCCAACGGGTTGTCGCTGTCGGGACCCTCGTAGGCGATTTTGTCGGTGACGTCGGTGAAGAACTCCATGACGCCGGAATTTACTGCACTGCACCGCCGAAGAACACGGTCGCGGAATCCTTGACCTCACGATCACGGGTGATGATCCCGTCGTCGTGTCCCTCGATGTCGAAGGTGGGGCTCAGGGCCATTGCGTCCAGTGGGGCGCCCTCTGCTGCTTCGCCGCATGCTGTTTCGAATCGTTCGACAACGGTGACCCGATCGGCATCTCGTCCCGGCGGCGTGATCGCGGTGATCGCCAGCGGTCGATCGGGACCCATCTCTGCGGCACGCAAGACGGCGCCGAGTGACTCATCGACATCGGCGACGACGATCCCCAGGACGTCGCAGGAACCGGCAAGGTCGGCCAGCTCACGGTCGGCGCGGCCGGGGATGCTGATCGTTCCATCGTGCAGACCCTGGAGCCACAGGTGCCAGCGAAGGTGGTCTTCCCGGCGAGCGAGCTCAGCGGCCTGGATGGTCTGATCTGCCGGTCTGACAGTCTTCACGCCGATGGCCGTGGCCACCGGCGGCCCACCACGCAGGATCCGCCACGCATCACGCCAGGCGACGAGGAGCGTGTCGAGCACCTCGCCGTGGCGGCGCGGATCATCGGGCACGACGCGGTTGGCGAACGCCAGCGGGTTGTCGAACGGTGCCCAACCGGCGACGGCGTCACCGAACAACTCGGACACCCCTTCGACCCAGCGCGGCCACCAGTGACCGGCGAACCGCGGATCGGTGAAGCCGCCGTCGTTCTCGAACCACTGCGGCACCGCCCGTTCCAGAAGGGTGAACTGCAGGCCGACCCCAAGGGTCGTGGCGTGCTGCAGCAACCCCGAGTACCACTCGACCGCGTCACCGTCGAAGGCGCCAGCCTTCGGCTGCAGCCACGACCAGTCCAGGGTGAGGCGCGCTACCGGCACACCGAGGCCGGCGAGCAGGACGAGGTCTTCGTGGAACAAGGTGCGGTCGAGGCGAGACTGCGGTATGACCGCCGCACGGATCACGCGAACGGGCTGCGGGTCCACAGCTCGCCAGTGTCGGTGCTGGCAATGAGCTCCGGCTCTCCACCCAGTTCGACCACTTCGATCGGACCGGGAAAGCCACGCAACTCCACAGGCTCGTGGGCGTGGGCGGTGACGCCGCGTGGCAGCCGCTCGATCTGCATCGTGGGCATCAACACTTCGAAAGGACCGGCAGCGTCGCACAGGCGCGCGGCCATGTTGACGGCTGAACCGATGTAGTCGTCGCCTTCGAACAGCAGGGCGTGGCCTGTGGCCATGCCGACCCGGAGCGACAGCGGCGCGCAGACCTCGGCGGAGCGGTGCTCGAGGTCGAGGGCAAATGCCACGGCGTTGACCTGCTCGATGGACACGACCATGCAGCCATCACCCAGCCATTTGGCGATTCGCACGCCTCGCTCGCTGGCGATCTCGCGCACGAGGGATCGGAAAGCGCTGAGGATCCGGCC
>JANMMQ010000218.1:0-2710 GCA_031373465.1 Ilumatobacteraceae bacterium
GTCGACAGCGAAGATCAGGCTCTTGACGATCTGACCCACCTGCACACCAATCGCGGCGGCCGCATCCGCAGCAGTCTTCGTGCCCTCGGGAAAGCGTCGCGGCTCGATGGACAGTCCGAACTCTGCCGCGGCTGACGCGACCCGGGTGACGTTGGGGTGGGTGTTGCTCACGCCGCGCCCATGGCCTCGATCGCAGCTGCCAGCTTGCGGTCCTTGTCGGTGACGACGTTGCCGGAGTCGTGAGTCGTGATGGTGATCGACACCTTGTTCCACGAGACGGCCATGTCGGGATGATGGCCCTGCTCCTGGGCGATCAGGCCGACACGGGTCATGAATGCAAAGGCCTCGGCGAAATCGGCAAAGGTCAACTCCCTACGAATGGCACCGTCGGACTCGTTCCATGTCATGCCCCAAAACGTACCCGTCGTCGCGACGAGACGTAGCGACGAGCCATTTACTGGCGAGGAGCGGTGCACTCCCGAGCCGGGCATCACAGCGAGCGGAGATGCCGTGCGAGGCAATTGAAAAGGGTCAGTCGGCAGTGACCAGAGCGGGGGTCTGCATGGTCTCGCGAGCGTCCTCGGTCGCGGCGCGCCTGCACCACGCATGCGCGAAGTAGCCCATTCCCAGCACGACGATCACATCTCCGATGCTGAACACGTTCGCCAGCGGCCAACCCTTGGGTATGGAGAAGATGTCGCCGAGCCACGACAACCGAGCGTTCACCACGACGTTCGAGTTCGCGAAGTCTCCAGACATCATCGGAAACCCTGCGGAACGCCAGGCCCCGGCCGACGCCGGCATCGTGCCGTGATTGGCAGCAATCGCGGCGAAGTTGAGGCCTGCACCGAGGGCGATGAGGGGTACCCCCGGAACGCGCCAGTTGCTGAAGATGAATCCTGCCGCAAGGACCAACGTGATCAGGTGCAGCGGCTGACCGAGCCAGTTGGGGACCGTCACCAGTGTGATCGGCAACTGCAATCCCAGGCTGAGCCACACCAGCCACACCCGGCGCAGGGAGAGCTTGGCCAACGGGGCCAACGAGCGACCCGTCAAGGGCACCGACAGAACGGCAAGGATGGAAGCAACCACGATGATCACGACGACACCCGTTCCAACGACGCCGCTGATTGACGGACCTCGAGCCAGTCGACCAGTTCCGCCAGGGGCATGGGCCGGCAGATGAAGTACCCCTGGGCGACGTCGCAACCGAGGTTGGCAAGCGCCATCCACGTCTCCTCGGTCTCGACACCCTCCGCGACCGTCTCGATGCCGAGTCCCTTGGCGAGGGACACGATCGCCCCGACGAGGTGCTGCCGGCGCTGGCTATGAGAAATCCCCTTCACGAAACTTGCGTCGATCTTCAGACGGTCGACCTCGACGTCGCGGAGCATGCTGAACGACGAATAGCCCGTACCGAAATCGTCGATCGCAACACGAACTCCGGCCTCGCGCATGGCCGTGATGGCGAACTGGCTCCGTTCTGGTTCGCTGGCGATCGCGCTCTCGGTGATCTCGAGCTCGAGTCGCGACGGATCCAACGCCACCTCGTCCAGTGCCTTGAGCACGCTGGTGGGGAATCGCCGATCCTGCAGATTGCGCGCCGACACGTTGATCGACAGCCGCATGTTGAACCGATTGACTGCCCGCGCGTCGATTGTCGCCTGGGTCAACACGAACTGTGTGAGGGGGCCGATCAGATCGGTGTGCTCGGCGAGTGTGATGAAATCGGACGGCGGCACCTGGCCAAGTGTCGGGTGCTGCCAACGCAGCAGGGCTTCCATAGCGTCGGGAGTTTCGTCGCCAAACCGGATCAGGGGTTGGTAGTGAAGCTTCAACTGATCGGCACCGATGGCATGCGACAGCTCGCCGAGCAGGCCGAGTCGGCCGCGCTCAGGATGGGACGCCTTGTAGCTCTCGACGCCCGTGCGGTACCGCTTGGCGCGGTACATCGCAATGTCGGCAGCACTCAACAGGTCTTCCGGTGTGCGTCCGTGAGTCGGGGCGAAGGCCAAGCCGATGCTGACGCCGACCGACAGCGGGAATCCGTCCACGACAACCGGCCTGGTGATCTCGGTGCGGAGTTGCTCCACGATCGCCATGGTCGATGCGTCGGATCCGACATCGGGAATCAGGACAGCGAACTCGTCCCCACCGACGCGAGCGACGACTGCTGATGCGGGCGCTGACCGCCTGAGTTGATCAGCGATCCCGAGCAACATCATGTCACCGGTCTGGTGCCCGAGCCGATCGTTGATCTCCTTGAAGCCGTCGAGATCCATCAGCAGGAGAGCCCCACGAACATCTTCCCCGTTCGACTCGAGGAACCCGGTGAGATGCGTGTCGAACGAACGACGGTTGAGCAGTTGCGTGAGCCCGTCGTGGCTTGCCTCATGGGCCCGCTCCAGCGCCTGTTGAGTGCTCTGGTACACGAGGAGTGCCGTCACGCCCAGCAGGGGCAGCATCATCAGGCTGAAGTGGATCGCAACCACGAAGATCGGTGACAGTGCCAACAATGCGCCGTCGGCGGAGATGCTGAGAAAGAAGTCGCGACCCATCATCGAACGCACGCTTGTCTTGTAGTGCAGCGCAAGAACGAAACAGGTCAGCAAACCATTGGCCATGAAGACCAGACCGCCGGCGAGGACGATGCCGACCGCCCAGCGAATCGACAGCGGTGCGACATCGGTGATCGCCTGTCGCAGACCCA
>JANMMQ010000247.1:0-1760 GCA_031373465.1 Ilumatobacteraceae bacterium
GCACCGTTCAGCGTCACGCTGGGCACATGCAACGTTGCGGTCGCACCAGGCAGGACCTGCAAGCTGAACGTCTCGTTCAGCCCAACGACTGCAACGGCATCGACGACGCCGTTGACGATCACCAGCAATGCCACCAACAGCCCCTCGGCAACCTTGACCGGAACCGGGAGGTAGGTCTTTCAGACGGTTGAGATGGTGCCCTCGCCTCCCCAAACGGGCGAGGGCACCATCGAAACCGCCGGTGAGAGGACAAAACCCTCATCTTCGTCCAGTACGCAATTGATCCCCGATGGCGCCGAGTGAGATTGCTCGTGCGCCATCGGTGATTGTTTTTCTAAAGACTTAAGTCTGAGGGCGTACTTCTCTCGCTCACAGTGGGGTCGTCGGGCCAGTGGCTAATGACTCCTTTGACATTTCCCGGATTGATGGAATTCTGGTGCTCGGTTCCTGCCATCGGGCGCAGGACGGGACGACAGAGGGACGGAAACATGTTTGGGAAAGAGGTTCGTATCGCGCGCCTTCATGCTCGGAAGGAGGCGGTACTTCAACGGATCCAAACGTCCGATCCAGGCCGCTCCGGATGGCAGACGGCTCGCAAGGTTCGTATCGCCGGTGCAGTGGCCGCAACAATCGGTCTCTTTGCCACTGGCATCGTCACCGGAGCAGGGGCGGCGCCGATTGCGGGCAAAGCACCGGTCGGCCAGGGCTTCACGGTGACGGAGTCAGACCTTGCGTTCATCTTGAAGCAGATCAAGATCGCTGAGCACCACTCGTTCGTATTCCGCAACCGTCTGGCGACTAACACGGTCGACCTGACAGACCCGGAAGCTTGCGCGTCGCTGGTTGGGCCTCTGCCGGATCAGATCCCGAACTATCTGACGTCGTACGGTCTTCGAACCGTCGACGGTGAGTGCAACAACCTGGTGCCGCAGCAGCCGGGCGTCAACGGCGACCCCAACACACCTGGCGCTACACGGGAGAGGTTTGCTTCCGCGGACCAGCCGTTCCCACGCCGGGCCAACCCGGTCTTCCGCAACGCCGAGGACATCACTGCGAGCTTCCCAGTGGGACCTCTCGGGCCGACCAGCTACGCCCAGAAGAGCGGCGTCGTCGTCGACTCGCAGCCTCGCGTGATCAGCGACCTGATCGTCGACCAGACGGCGTCGAACCCAGCAGCCATTGCGGCCACCACCCCGGTGCGCAGCCAGAACCCGACGCCGTCTGCGTTCGTGTGCACCACCGATCCGGTCGGCGCCAATCCCGGCATACCGGCGGGTTGCACCGCGTCGACGGACACGTTGTTCATTCCGAACGTGACCACTGACGTCGGCCTGTCTCCGCCGTACAACTCGTTGTTCACGTTCTTCGGTCAGTTCTTCGATCATGGTGTTGACCAGACCGTCAAGAGCGGTGGCACGGTGTTCGTGCCGTTGCACGCCGACGACCCGCTCGTCACCGTCGGGCCCGATGGCATTCCGAACACCGGCGACGAAGTCACTGACCCGAGCAAGCAATTCATGGTCCTGACCCGAGCACAGAACCAGCCCGGCCCCGACGGCGTCATGGGTACCTCTGACGACATCCAGAACGCCAACAACACCGACACCCCATGGGTCGACCAGAGCCAGACCTACACGTCGCACTCGTCGCATCAGGTGTTCCTTCGCGAGTACAACCTCGTCGCCGGCCACCCGGTCGCAACAGGCCGCCTCCTTGGTGGCTTAGGCGCCGGCCTCACCTACCAGGGCTCCCCGGATGGG
>JANMMQ010000256.1:0-11655 GCA_031373465.1 Ilumatobacteraceae bacterium
CGCCGAACCACGTCGACTACGCCATGCCGGCGTGGTGCTTCTATCCGATGAGCAAGCGCCGCGACGTCAACGCCAACTGGTTCACCCTGCCCTACGAGCGGCGCAGCGAGCTGATGCACGAACATGGCGCCAGCGGTCGCAGGTTCGCCGGTCGCATCGCCCAGTACATCACGGGCTCCGCCGGCCTCGACGACTACGAGTGGGGTGTCACCCTGTTCGGCGTTCATCCCGACGATCTCAAAGAGGTCGTCTACACGATGCGTTTCGACGAGGCGTCGGCGGTGTACGCAGACTTCGGCCCGTTCTACGTCGGCATCGTCACGCCGGTCGAAGAGTTGATGAACAGCCTCTAGATCGGCACCCGCACAGCGCCCTTGATGAAGTCTCTGCCGCTTGCGTCGAACCCGAAGAACTGGAACATCGCCGCACCAAGCTCACCCTGGTTGTCGACGGTCAACGTTCCACCCGGGCCGTCGTAGTTGATGTTGTTGCCGGCAGCCATGTCGCTCTTGCATTCGGCGAACGAGGTGCACGGTGACCCGCTGTCGCTGACCCCGGGAATCATCGCGGCAATCGACGTGGGTTGTGTCGAGCCAGCCTGCATCGCCGCCAGCGCGATGAGGTTGACGCAGTCGAACGCGTTGGCCGCGTACGGGCTCGGATTGTCGGGTGTATCACCCAGCTCGGCGAGGAACTGCGGGTCGGTGCTGTAGGCGACGGGTGACACTCCTGTGATCCGGTTTGCCAGAGACTCACCCATCGGTTCAGCGGAGGCGGTCGGGCGGCGCATGGCGTCGTTGATGACGTAGACAGGCAATGTCGTCGGTTCCTTGCTGTCGATCGCGGCGAGCATCACGGGCCCCGATGTTGCATCGCCGATGACCACCACGACACCGGCCGCGATCGAGGCGACCTTGCTTGCCGCCGCGTCGATTGACTGGTCGTCGTTAGAGAAAGGAACCGCCTCGCTCTGGTCGATGCCCTTCTGCCGAAGTGCAACGGTGACCGAGTCGACGAACGACTGCCCGAAGGCGTCGTCGATGTAGGCGACGGTCGCCCGGCTTGCTCCGGTGCGGTCGACCGCTTCGGCGATCGCCAAGGCTTGCAACGAATCCGAAGGGATCGTGCGGAAGAAGAGGTTGCGATCGGGGTAGCCGTCGAGCAGGCTCGCCGAGGCGGTGGGGGAGCACGCCACCACGCCTGCATTAACGATCTCGCCGAGCCCGGCCAACGCATTGGTCGACGAGGCCGGACCGATGATCGCATCGACGTTGGACCCGATCAGGGTGGCGATCGCCGGATCGATGCCGACCCCGGCGACACCTTCGTCAGCAGGTACTTTCTCGACACCGGTGCCGCCGAACCCTCCGGCCGCGTTGATCTTCTCCACAGCCAGGTCCACTGCGCTTCTGATCGACTCGCCGATGTCGGCATTGGCGCTGCCTTGCGGAATCAGCACGCCGATCTTCAACACGCCGTCGTCTGTTTTGGGGATCGGCACGGTCGTCGGGGAGAAGGTCGGTGAAGTACTCAGTGCATCGGGACTGCATCCGACCGTGGTCACCAGCAGCGCACTGATCGCCACCGAACTGATGAACAGTGATGGCGAATGGCGCATCCAGGAATTGTAGGGGTGCCGAGGATTGAGGAAGGTGGCGAGGGCGTTCTCGACCGAACGTGACCGCGCACGGCACAATGCCTGAGTGATACTCGCCGAACGGGAGCGTCTGCTCGCCGACACGACGCTCGATGGTCGGGCCTGGTGCGAGGCCTGGACGACGGCCATCGATCAATGGTTGGTCGGTCTATACGACAAGGTCTTCGGTGACCGGTCGGACGTTTGCCTGCTCATGGTCGGTGGGACGGGTCGTCGAGAGATGGCGCCGCGCAGTGACATCGACGTCATGGTCGTCCATCGCGGCAACGCGAAGAACATCGAGACAGGTCTCGCCGACCTGTGGTACCCGATCTGGGATTCCGGCATCCACCTCGGCCATGCGGTTCGCGCTGCAAACCAGAAGTTGTCCGTCGGCTCGGATCAACTCGACACTGCCACGACGATGCTCGCCGGTCGATGGATCGCCGGTGACAGGGCACTTGCCGACGAAGTGTTGAACGGCGCCCGCCGCGCTTGGCAGGCAGACGCCGGAACGTGGCTGTCGTTGCTGCGCGATCGCGGGTTGGCCAGGCACCGCGTCGATGGCGAAGTCGCGTTCCTCCTCGAACCGAACATCAAGGAAGGGCGCGGTGGGCTCCGCGACATGCACGAGTTGCGCTGGATCGACGCCGCTGGCCGGGGCATCGCCACCGAGGCACCTGCCGCGCTGGCAGCCGCGTACGACACCTTGCTCCAGGCGCGGGTCGCGTTACATCGCGTCGCGCCGATCGCAGGTGAGGTGTTGCGCTTGGAGGACCAAGACGCCATCGCCGTGGGCGGGCGTTTCGGCACCGCCGACGATCTCATGGCCGCAGTGTCCTCTGCGGCGCGAACCCTTTCATGGCAGTTCGATCGCGCTTGGCTCGCGGTAGCCCGCGCCACGAAGGGTCCGGTCAAGTCGCGCCCGCTCGCGTCGGGTGTGACCCTGCGCAACGGTGAGGTCGAGTTGGGTGTCGACGTGTCTCCTGAGCGCGACCCCACCCTCATGCTCCAGCTCGCTCTCGGCGCGGCGCGCAGCGAATCGCCGATCGCCACACGTGCGCTCGTGACGTTGAACGAACGCGTCCCCGACTGGCCGCAACCGTGGCCGACCGGCGCAGCTGAAGAGTTGGTGGCCCTGCTGCTCGAGGGACCTCGGGCGATACCCGTGCTCGAGTCGCTCGATCAGGCAGATCTCTTCACCCGGATGCTGCCGGAGTGGGCTCCGGTTCGTTCGCGCCCGCAACGCAACGCCTACCACCGCTTCACCGTCGATCGGCACCTCTGGGAAGCAGCGGTGCAGGCGGCACTGCTCGCCGACCGCGTGGCCAGGCCGGATCTGCTGGTGATCGGGGCACTGCTGCACGACATCGGCAAGGGATACCCCGGTGATCACACCGAGCGCGGCGAAGAGCTGGTCGCAACGATCGGTCCGCGAATGGGTTTCAGCGAGCGCGATTCCGGTCACCTCGTCGGCCTGGTTCGCCACCATCTGCTCTTGCCCGACATCGCCACCCGTCGCGATCTCGATGATCCGGCGACGATCGACATGGTCGCCGAAGCGGTCGGAAGTGTCATGTTCCTCGACCTGCTGCATGCCCTGACGGAGGCGGACTCCCTGGCCACCGGGTCGTCGGCGTGGAGTCCGTGGAAGGCGGAGCTCGTCGAGGAACTGGTCGAGCGAGTTCGGATGCGTCTCGGCGTCGGCGACGGCTCCGAGGGCGGGCCGGAACGACGGTCTCCGTTCCCCACGGCTGAGGTCCTGGCGTTGATGGGTGCCGGGGAGACTGCGGTCGATGTAGATGGACCGCGCATCGTCGTCGTCAGCCGCGACCGGCCGGGCACCTTCGGCCGCCTCGCCGGTGTGCTGGCCCTGCACGGAATCGACGTGATCGGGGCTCGCGCCCACAGCGATGAGCAGGGGATGGCGGCTTCCCAGTTCAGGACCGCTGAAGCATCGAAGGGTGTTGACTGGTCGGCGGTCACGGCCGACATCCGTCGCGCCCTCGCCGGGGAGTTGGCATTGTCCGCACGCCTCGCCGAACGTGCTAGGACCTATCGACGCCGGCGGCGCCCCGCGGCCGCGGCGACCTCGGTGCTGTCCCCGTCAGTGGTGTTCGTCGACGACGCCAGCAGCAACGCGACGGTCATCGAGGTCCGCGCTCCCGACTCGATCGGATTGCTGCACCGCGTGGCATCCGCCCTCGCCGAGATGGATCTGGACATCCGCCATGCGACCGTCCAAACCATCGGTCCAAGCGTCGTCGACAGCTTCTACGTGCGCACCTCGGAAGGCGCGAAAGTGACTGACAGCTATCACCGTGCCGAGATCGAACGGGCGTTGTTGCATGCCGTAGGGTCGCCGTCGTGAGCGATGCAGCGCCCAACGACTTCACCCGCGACCTCGTTCGCTGGAGTGAATCGCTGGCCGCGATCGCGCGCACGGGCCTGGGCTTCACCGAGAGCCTGTACGAGCGCGAACGATTCGAGGAAGTGCTGCACGTCGCTGCCGACATCAAAGGGGCCGCCGACGAAGCATTGGAAGTGCGCCGCGAGCGCGATCACTTCGTGCAGGAGTGGATGGAATCGATCGGGGAGGGAGTGCCCGGTTACGTCACGCCGAAGGTTGCCGTCGGCGCGGTTGTCGGCAATGACGCGGGCGAGATCCTGTTGGTGCAGCGTGCCGACAGCGGTGTCTGGCTGTACCCGACCGGCTGGGCCGATGTGGGTTACTCACCCGCAGAGGTCGTGCTGAAAGAGGTGTACGAGGAGACAGGCATCGAGTGCGATCCCGTGCAAGTGCTCGCCGTGATCGATGGTCAGCGAATGGGCTTCACTCGGTTCGCGATGTACATGCTGCTGTTCCACTGCACCGCGACCGGCGGCGAGTTGGCGGGTCATCCGCTGGAGACCGCGGCGGTCGGATGGTTCAAGCGGGATGCATTGCCGTGGCCGTGCGCAGGCGCCAGCTGGTGGGGACCGATGGCGTTTGCCGCCATCGACGGCGAGACGATCACGACGGCCTTCGACGAGCCACGTTCGCCGATGTGGCGCGGCCAGTCCGGCTAGATCGCGTTCCCGATCAGGAAGCGCTGTCGCCGTGGTCGCGTAGGAAGCGCTCGACCTCGGCCATGAACTCATCGCTGTTGAGACGAGTGTCGTCGATCGCCGCGGGCTCGTCGGCTTCGATCTCGTCTTCGTCTTCATCTTCGTCTTCGTCGTCATCATCGAGTTGACCGCTGTCGGCCAGTGATTCGAGCCGTGAGACATAGCCGATGAGGTCGTCGTCGTCGCCGACGAACGCGGAGACGCGAGCGTCGTACTCGCCTGCTTCGGCGGCAAGGCGTGCGGTCGGGGCAGGGCATCCCAACATCTCGCATGCCCGTTCGACCAGTGCCAACGCTGCCTTCGGCGATGGGACCTGCGATGCGTAGGCGGGCACCGCAGCCCACAGGGAAGCCGACGCCAGGTCGACGTTGGCGAACGCGTCGTGCAGCACACCGACGATCCCCGTCGGACCCTCGTACCGCGACCGCTGCAGGTCGAATCGATCAATCATGGTCTGGTCGGTGGCAGTGCCCATCAACTGCACTGGGCGCGAGTGGGGAACGTCGGCCAGCAGAGCGCCGAGCGTGAGCAACATCGAAGCATCGAACTTCGTAGCAACGTCGACGATCTGCTCGCTGAACATCCGCCACCGCAGGGCCGGCTCCGGACCGAGCAACAGGATCACATCGCCGCCCGGCGTGGACGCACTCCACAATCCAACCGTCGGCCAAACGATCGAACGGGTCATCGCTGCGCTGAGGCGAACGTGCGGTCGGACCGTGGCGAAGTCGGTGAACTCCTCAGGATCGATCTCGGCCAGCGGCTGGGCGTTCCATGCCTCGATGAGGTGTCGCACGCTGTTGCTGGCGGCGTCGCCAGCGTCGTTCCACCCGGTGAACGCGGCGATGATGGTCGGCCTGTGCAACGTGGGTTGGGCCATCCAGCGGACGTGGTCCATCGCTGACAAGACTATCGATGTCGGGCCGGGCGGCCTACAGAACCACGGGCTCGCCGAGCCGTCTGCCCGGGTATCGCCTGCCACCGTGGCGTGACCGCTTCACGCTGTACATCGAGGCGTCGGCTGCAGCGATGAGGGCTGTTGCGTCATAGCCCGTCGTGCGCGTATCTGCGACGCCGATGCTGGCCAGGCAGTAGACGTCGATCGTGTCGCTGATTGCGATGGGCAACGACAGGGCGTCGTCGAGGCGGTGGATCAGGTTGTCGGAGTTTGGGTCGTTGGGCTCATACACGATGACGAACTCATCGCCACCCAACCGGGCAACAACGTCGGCTCCTCGGACGATCGCCAGCAGTCTGCGCGCGGTCTCGCGGATCACGACGTCGCCTGCTTCGTGTCCGTGTTCGTCGTTGACCTCCTTCAAGTAGTCGAGGTCCAGGTAGGCCACCGCCAGCGTTGCGCCGCTGCGTTGAGTACGGGCAATGTCGGCGTCGAGCAGTTCTGTGAGAAGGCGACGGTTGGCCAACCCGGTCAGCGGATCACGCAGCGCGAGGGCGGCGAGGCTCTCCTGCAGCTGACGCAGTTCCGTGACGTCTCGACCGACACCTTGCAAGCCTCCGTCGAACGCGCGGATCTGCATCTCACCGACGACGATCGAGCCGTTCACGTGGCGGATGTGGAAGTCGGCGCGTTCCGGCAGCATCTCGCCGGCGAACGCGCGGTCGATCAACAGCCGGTCCTCTTCGGAGATGATGTCGAGGAAGTGGCTGAATTCGTCGACGAAGAACGACGGGGGATAGCCGAGGACGTTTTCGACCGACGGGCTCATGTAGTCGAAGTGTGGGTAGGGCTCGAGCATGAAGTGCCACATCACATCGGCCGACTTGTCGGCCAGGTCACGGAAGCGGGCCTCGCTTTCGGCCAGCTTCGACTCGGCAATGTGGCGCGACGTCACGTCGCGGCCGACGGCCAGCACCTCGGCCCCGTCGGGAACTGCCAGGTAGCGGTCGACCCATTCGACCCACTGGCCGGGCGCGTTGGGAGCCTCGCGGATCACGAGATCGGCGACCACCAGATTGTCGGGACCGAGGCGCGCCAGTTGGGCCGTCAGGCCGGCGAGTCCGTCGGCCGACAGGAACTCATCGAGCTTGTGGCCGATCATGTCCGTTGGGTCGCTGCGATACCAGGTTGCCCAGGAGGCGTTGCAATAGACGATCGTCAGGTCGGGGAGGCGATATCGCACAACCTGTTCGGGCAGGGCGTCGAGTGTCTCAGCGAGGTCCTTGCAGTACTTCTCGTCCGCATAAGAGATCACGCCAGCGGCACCACGCTGTTGGCGCGACCGGGAAGCAGGATCTGCTCTTCGAGGACCTGCGGTTCGAGCGGTCTCGACAGCAGGAAACCCTGTGCTTCGTTGACCTGCTCGTCGCGCAGGTGGTCCATCTCGCTGGCGGTTTCGACTCCTTCGGCGAGTGTCTTCAGGCCGAGGTCTCTGCCGAGCTGCACGAGCGTGCGCATGAGCGCCTTCGATTCGGGTGATGTCGTGATCGCAGAGGTGAACCTGCGATCGATCTTGAGGCAGTCGACCGGGAACTGTTGGAGATAGGCGAGCGAGCTGTAGCCGGTACCGAAGTCGTCGACCGCGATGCGCACCCCCAGCTCCTTGACGGCCTTCAACCGCACCGCGGTATGCGCTGCGTCGCGCATCAGCGCCGTCTCGGTGACCTCGATGATCAAGGTGGCGGGATCGAGGCCGCTGCTCTCGAGGGCTTCGCGGATGTGATCGACGATGTGGTCGTGGTCCAGCTGGCGCCCCGAAACGTTGACCGAGATGTCGAGTGTGTCGCCCTTCGAGTGCCACACGGCCATCCGGTGACAAGCCTCGTTCAGCACCCAGCGGCCGACCTCTTGGATCTGGCCGCTCTGTTCGAGGATCGGGATGAACTCGTCCGGTTCGATCAAACCGAGCGTCGGGTGGTCCCATCGCAGCAGCGCTTCGACGGCCACCAGTGACAAGTCGTCGAGGTTGTAGATGGGTTGGTACACGAGTCGGAGCTGCTGTTTGTCGACCGCTGAGCGAAGATCGAATTCGAGCTCGATGCGGCGACTGATCTCGGTCTGCATCTCCGGGTGGAAGATCTCGTACCGGTTCTTGCCGGCCGCTTTCGCCTGATAGAGCGCAACGTCTGCGTCGCGCAGGAGGTCGCCTCCGGCCGCCCGATCGCCGATCGCGATCCCGATGCTCGTGTTGACCGACAGCGGGCTCGAGGTGTCGTCGAGATCGAACGGTTGCCGCATCACATCGAGCAACCGCTCTGCGACGAGCTCAGGCGAAGCCTTGAAGGCCGAGCCATCGATCAGCACGACGAACTCGTCGCCGCCCATCCGGCCGATGGTGTCGGCATCGCGCAACGCGCTGGTCAGCCGGGCGGCGACCGCGACCAACAACCGGTCGCCGGTCTCATGACCTAGCCTGTCGTTGACGTTCTTGAAGTCGTCGAGATCGATGTACAAGGCCGCGCCGATGGTGTTGTTGCGACGGTTGCGCGTCAGCAGTTGGTCGATGCGGTCCATGATCAGGAAGCGGTTCGGTAGCCCGGTGAGGGCATCGTGCAGTGCCTGATGACGCAGCTCGCCGGTTCGCTCACCGACCAGCCGCAGCGCAGTCGCCCGACTGGTCCCCAGCACCAGAACGAGTGCAGCAAGGATGACACTGGCGAGCACGCCGATCAGCAGGACGGACAGAGCACCACGGTCATCGAGGACGCCCTTGTGGGCAACGACGGCAAACGTCTCCAAGGTCCACGCGTTGTCCAGATCCCTGATGACGCTCTGTGAACCCTTGGGAGCCAGGCCGCTGTTGAACGCGGTTTCCGAGATGCTGTCGTGAAAGCGGAGCGTCACAGCGGTGTTCGGGCGATCGCGTAGAGCGAGGTCGAGCAAGACCTTCGGGTCGAACGCCAACCCGACCCAACCAATGAACGCGGCGCGTCGGGCCTCGACCGTCGTTGGCCTGAACCCGCCGCCATAGATGGGCACCTGGACCGCCACGCCTTTCTCCGTACCGGCAGTGGCTACGACGTAGCTGCTGCGCCCCGAGTCGCGCGCCGCAAGGAGCCGTGTACCTTCGGTCGCGGCGCAGTAGTCGAACCCCGCCGGGACTCGTGCAGCACCGGGGTGTCTGCTCTGGCTGACGCGCAACAGGCAGTACAAGGGCCGGTCTCCGGGAGGTACGAGCTCGAAACTACGCGAAGCCACACCGGACGGGTCGGCGGCGTCCGCTGCCAAGTACGCCGGCAATTGCGCCGTCGTGACCATCACGATCTCGCCCCAGCCGAGCAACTCGGGATAGCGCGCCATCGCTTGCACGGTGTCCGCCCATGCCACGAACTGGACGCTGGTGGGAGATGGGTTGACGTGCAAGAAGCCGGCCGCGCTGACCGCCAGGTCTTCCTCTCGTTTGATAGCCAGCCGGAGCGTCGAGGCAACCTCGACCGACGACATCTGCAAAGCCTCGCGCGAATGATCCGAATTGTTCCGAGCGATGGACCTGGCGGCGGCCTGCGAACCAAACACACCGCAGCCCAGCAGTACGCACGCCAGTACCGCCGATACCCAGACGTGATGTCGCTTGGGGTCGGGCTCGTGGTGATCGCGGGGTGCGCTCACGAGAGACCTCCTCGAAGGCTTGGAGCGCAACTGAGCATTGAAGCGACGCACCGGAGAGCGGATAGCGCTCGCTCTCGTGTTTGACACCCTACCGTGGTGGCTCGACCACAACAATGGACCTTTGGTCCTGTTCGGCCCCGCTCGCTGGTCGTTTGGGGCGTTCGCGGGGCTATGAGCGGCGCGTCGATCAGCGGCCGGATGCCATACGCGCGAGGTCGTGCGGACCGCCCGGCAGATAGCCGAATCCCTCACGCACAGTGATGCCCCACGGTCCCATGATCGCGAAAAGCTCGTCGATATCATCTCCGAGAGCCGAGATGGCCGTTGCCATCTGCGCGTCGGTGCGCATTTCGATGTCCTCGCGTGCCGCTCGCCCCGACTCGGTGAATCCTGTCTCGTCGACCAGGCCTCGACTGCGCAGCCGGTCGTGCGCAGCGTCGAACTGCTCCGCCGTCCACGCTCTGGTGCGGCTGTAGCTGCGCATCGGGAGGCCCCAGTAGAGCTCGCTGAGCAGTCCGATCTCCGTGGCATCGAAGCCGGCCGAGACCCATGAGGCGGTATGGGAGTCGCCGCGGAACTCGCGCAGCATGTCGGCCAGGCGCCAGGCCGCGCCCAGTGCGGACTCCGGCATCGTCTGGGAGCACACGCCCGCGTAGAGCGGACGTCCCTCCGGCCGGAGCGGCGCGGAAGCGCGGGCCAACAGATCTCTGACCCGACCGGCGCCGGCCGGATCATCGCTGAGCAATCGCCGCAGCTGCGCGATCGCGCCATCGTCGCGGGCACTGCAGATCGTCGCCGCGTCGGTTCGGGTCCAGCCGATATCGACAAGAGGCACGACGACCTCGGGGTTGAACACGGCGAAGGCAGCGGCCACGACGTGGCCAGGGACCTGTCCCATCAACGAACCGCGACTCGTGAAGTAGGCCGAGGCGTCGGGAAGGGCAACGCTTCCCGACAGCCGAGGGCTGGGATCGAAGCCGAGCGCCTGGTAGTTGGCGTGGCATTCCGGCGAAAAGTACACCTGGCCGGCGATGGGCTCGAGGATCGAACCAAGTCGACGGGCAACTCTGCTGAGCGAAGGACGGTCCATGGTCCGACCGTAGGGTTCGGAGGCCCGTCGAACAGCTGTCGTAGGGTTGCCGCCTGTGACAGCGACCATTGAAATCGTCGATGAGCCGACCGATGAGGTGGTCGAAGCCTTCGGCCGCCTCATTCCACAGCTGTCGTCGGCCGCACCTCCCGATGCCGCTGACCTGGCGACGATCATGGCCGGCGGCTCGAGGATCTTCATCGCCCGTGTCGACGGAGCGATCGTCGGCACCCTGACGTTGGTGTTCTACCGGATCGCGACCGGGCTGAAAGCGTGGATCGAAGACGTGGTGGTCGATGAGAGCGCGCGCGGCCACGGAGTCGGCGAAGCGTTGAACATGGCGGCGCTCGAGGAAGCGAAGCGGCACGGTGCAAAGGCGGTCAGCCTGACCAGCCGACCGTCGCGTGAAGACGCGAATCGGCTGTATCAGCGCATCGGATTTTCGGCACGCGACACCAACGTGTACCGCTACGACCTGTAGGAGTCGCCCGCAGCGCTGGTGGACCGCACGCGGGTTCATCGGGTACGGGTGGGTGGGCCGGTGGTCATGATCGTGCCGTCTGGGTAGGTGATGGTCAGGTTGCGGCGAGCATCGATGGCGAGTTTCCAGCCGCCCTCGTGGGCGAGGTGGTGGTGTTTGTTGCAGATCGGGATGAGGTTGTCGATGTCTGTCCTGCCGAGGTTGCGGAACCAGCGGAGGTGGTGGATGTCGCAGTAGTCGAAGGCGACGCGGCATCCAGGTATGGCGCAGTAGCGGTACATCGCGCGTAGTGCCCGGCGTTGTTCGCGGTTGGCGACACGCGAGTCGCGACCCATGTACAGCGAGACGCCGTCGGCGCCGACGATGATCGGGCAGACCTCGGCGACACAGGCCCAGCGCCGCAACGTTTCCACGGGCAGATCGATCGGTAGGCCGCAGTCGATGACCGTTTGCGGATGCTCGCCATGGAGCAGCGTTTCGGCGTCGATGAGGATCGACATCTCGATGCGACCCGACGAGCGTTTCCCGGTCCCGGACGTCAATGCGACCAGCGCCATGGCGCGCAGGTGATGCTGTTTGGCGAGCGGGTCGGTGGGACATGTATCCGGTTCCTTGTCACGGAACAGCGTTTCTATGGCGGTGCGAAGGCGGCCTTCGAGCAGGGCGCCGGTTTCGGGGTCGAACTCGCCGCGCAGGCACCACATCCCCGAGTCGCGATCGACCCAGGTGCGCAGGGTCGTGTTACGTCGCTGCTGGTGGAGGCGGTCGATGCC
>JANMMQ010000257.1:0-6527 GCA_031373465.1 Ilumatobacteraceae bacterium
TCAAGCGAACGGGAGCCCCCGAGCTCCTCGAGCTCTCGCTGGATCTCGCCGCGCCACTTCGTGATCTCGTCGGGCGTGTCCTGGATCCCGATCCAGCCCGACAGCCCGTACTTCGTGATGCGGCTCGCCGAGCGCTTCGGGTCCTTCAGCCCGCTGAAGAAGATCGGCGGGTGCGGCTTCTGCACCGGCTTGGCCCCGAACCCGCATCGGTCGAAGTCGGCGAACTCGCCGTGGTACTCGAAGAGGTCGTTCGTCCAGATGCCCTGCATGATCTCGATCGTCTCGCGCACATGCTTGTGCCGCTTGGGGAAGATGTGCGAGGCGCTCGCGGCCGCGAACTCCTCGGGCATCCACCCGGAACCGATGCCCACGTTGACCCGACCGTTCGAGAGGTGGTCGACGGTGGCGATCTCGCCTGCGAGCACACCGGGCGCGCGGTATGGCGTGTCGATGATGCTCATGCCGATCCGCACCTTGGTTGTCTTCGCGGCGAGCCACGGGATGAGCGGCATGCCGTGGAGCCACTCGCCTCTGGCGGACACCGGCAAGGCCTTCGGGAACTGCTCCATCATGCCGAACGAGTGCTGGAGCTCTGCGCGATCGGACGCTTCCGGGACGACAATCCGGTCAAGCGCCCAAACGGAGTCGAAGTCGAGATCCTCGGCAAGGCTGGTGAGATCCTCGAGCTCCTTGACAGTGACCTTGTTGCGGAAGTTCGGCAAATACAGAGCAAGCTTCATGAAAGAGATCCCCTTCTCCTTTGTCGTGGTGGAGTGGGCCACGATGGTTGTCAAGCGCTGCGGTCCAGGGCCCCCGCGTTCCGCGTCACATCTCGTACCGTAAACAACCACGCTCGGGCGGCGATCAACGGCTTCTCAACTTTTCAACAACGACTACGTTGACGGAGATGCACGATGCTCGTCAGGTGTTGGTCGTCGATGACGACGACGGCGTTCGAACAGCTGTTACGTGGGCCCTCGAGGCAGACGGGTTCGAGGTGCTCGCCGTCGACAACGGGCTTGCGGCCATGGACGTGATCGAGTCCTCGCCGCCGTCGCTAGTGATCCTCGACTTGTCGCTACCCGGGCTCGGAGGCCTCGACATCCTCAACCGCCTGCGAACGATCGAGACAAGCAACGGGCAGCGGCATGTGCCGATCATCGTGCTGTCAGGGCGCGACAGCGAGACGGATCGCATCGTCGGCCTCGACCTCGGTGCCGACGACTACCTGGTCAAGCCCTTCTCGCCGGGCGAGCTCGCCGCACGAGCCCGATCGCTGCTGCGACGCTGCGCCGTGCCGACTTCCGGCCCCAACCAGCCGTTCCGACCCACGGGCGCAGGCGTCGAGATCGACCGCGAGTCGCGCAACGTCTGGGTCGATGGGACACCGATCGAGCTCGCTGCCAAGGAATTCGAGCTGCTCGCCTACCTCGTGGATCATCCTCGGCGGGCGTGCCGTCGATCGGAGCTGCTCGCTGCGGTCTGGTCGAGCAACTCGGGCTGGCAGAACGAGGCAACGGTCACCGAGCACGTCTACCGCCTGCGTCTCAAGATCGAGGCTGATCCGCAGCGCCCCACGTGGCTGCGAACTGTCCGTGCCGTGGGGTACCGATGGGAGGGGTGAACGTGCTTTCCGGAGGCGAAGTCACCGCCGTGCTCGATCGCCAGACCGCGGTCATGGAGGAGATCGCCTCCGGAGCATCGCTGTCGGCGGTGCTCGATTCCGTCGTCTGCGCCCTCGAAGAATTGATGCCTGCCAGCCGGTGCTCGATCCTGTTGCTCGACGCGGCTGGAACTCTGCGACACGGGTCGGCGCCGACCCTTCCCGCTTCCTATTCGGCGGCGATCGATGGACTGGCGCCAGGGCCGCTCGCTGGTTCCTGCGGGACGGCGGTGCACCTCGGCGAACCGGTGATTGCCATCGACGTTGTGACGGACCCTCGATGGGAACAGTTCCGCGAACTCGCCGCGCGATACGCGTTACGCGCCTGTTGGTCGAGCCCGATCCGCTGCCGATCCCAAGTCGTCGGAACCTTCGCCGTCTATCACCAGACGCCGTACCAGCCCGACCAACGCGACGAGGAACTGGTGCGTCGGTTCACCCATCTTGCCTCGCTCGCCGTCGAGCACGACCAAGCGTCGAATGAACGCGAGGCTCGACACCTGGCGGATCTGGCCCGGCAGTCAGCCGAACGCGCCAACCTCGCCAAGTCGCAGTTCGTCACCGCGCTGAGCCACGAGCTGCGGACCCCGTTGCAGGCGATCACCGGCTTCACCGAGAATCTGCAGACCCTCGACCTGTCACCGGATCAACGACGTCTCGCGCTGGAACGAATCGGACTCGCGTCGACGCACATCTTGTCGATCGTCGATGACGTGCTGGATCTCGCGCGTGTCGAGGCAGGGGCAATGCCGATCGACCTGTGTGACCTCGACGCGCACGCCGTGATCGCTGAGTCACTCGACCTGATCCAGCCCCTTGCCGATCGACGCAGCGTCACCGTCGAGCGCAGCGGGCCCCGCGTCACGGTGTCTGCGGATCGTCGCCGCCTGCAACAGGTGATGCTCAACCTCCTGTCGAACGCCGTTCGGTTCTCACCCTCGAACAGCACCGTGTGCATCGCCACGGAGGACGGCGATGGATGGGCGAGCATCCATGTCACCGATCAGGGGCCAGGGATTCCCCACGAGTTGCTCGCCCGGCTGTTCGTGCCGTTCGATCGTCTCGGCGCCGACGCCGGACGCGAAGGCGGCGCGGGACTCGGCCTGGTGCTCGCTCGGCGCCTCACCGAGGCGATGCACGGCACGCTCAAGCTGGCGAGCGTCGTCGGCGTCGGCACACACATCACTGTCACCCTTGAGACTGTTCGCCCCTGAGCTGATCGCGCAACTCCCGCTTGACGACCTTGCCGTAGTTGTTCGTCGGCAAGGAGTCCACGAACCGGTACTCCTTGGGCCGCTTGTAGCGGGCGATGCTCTCGAGGCATGCGCGGTCGAGGTCCTCGACGCCCGGCGAGGCATCGCCGCCGGCGACGACGAACGCCACCACCGCTTCGCCCCACTCCGGGTCGGGCCGGCCGACGACCGCGACGGCCCCTACGCCGGGGTGACGAAGCAGCGCCTCTTCGACTTCGCGCGGGTAGATGTTCATCCCACCGCTGATGATCAGGTCCTTCGACCTGTCCCGAAGTGTCAGATACCCGTCGGCGTCGAAGCTGCCGACGTCGCCCGTGTGCAGCCAGCCGCCGCGCAGCGCCTCGGCGGTGGCGTCGGGCTGGTTCCAGTAACCGGGCATGACCACGTCGCCGCGCACGACCACCTCGCCCACCTCGCCAGCGGGGAGCTGATTGCCGTCGTCAGCGACGACGCGGACTTCGACGTCAGTGCGGGCGATGCCGACGCTCTGCAGGCGGTCCCGCCACCGGGGATGGTCGCGGTCGGCGTGGTCCGCCTTCGATAAAGCGGTGATCGTCATTGGTGTCTCGCCCTGCCCGTAGATCTGGGCCAAGCGGGGACCGAACACGCCGAGCGCGTCCTCCAGATCGGCCATGTACATCGGCGCTCCGCCATAGATGATCGTCTTCAGGTGACTGAGATCCGCGTTGGCGATCGCCGGGTCGCCGGCCAGCCGCTTGACCATCGTGGGAGCGGCGAAGAACGACACACCCGACCAGCGCTGCAACAGCGCGGCGATCTCGTCGCCGTCGACGCCTCCCGAGTACGGCACCACGCTGACCGCACCCCGGGCGATGTGGGGAAGACCGTAAAGCCCCGAGCCATGCGAGATCGGCGCGGCGTGGAGAATGCTGTCCTTCGCCGACACCGGGTCGATGTCGGCGAAGTAGCTGAGCGACGCCATCAGCAGATTGCGGTTCGTGAGGGTCGCCCCCTTGGGCCGACCCGTGGTGCCGCTCGTGTAGAACAGCCACGCCGGATCCTGCGCCTGCCGGTCGACGAGCGCCGCCGGCGACGACGTCGCGAGCCGTCCCCACCGCTCACCGGGTGCCACCAGGGCTGTCTGCAGCGATTCGATAGTACCGACGAGTGACTCGACGTCGTCAGCGTGCTCGGCGTCGGTGACCGCGACCGCTGACCCGCTGTGGTCGAGGATGTACGCGATCTCGTCGCGGTGAAGGCGGGCGTTTACCGGCACGGCCACGAGACCGGCGTGCCAGATCGCGAACAGCGCTTCGAGGTACTCGGGCCGGTTGCGCATCACGATCGCAACCCGGTCGCCGGGCGACAGGCCGAGGTCGTCGCGCAGGCCGCCAGCTGCGCCGGCCGTCCGGGCAGCGAACGAGCCCCAGTTGGCGTGGACGCGCTCGCCATCTGCCAGCGCCGGATCGTCGGGCCGCGCCCGACCGTGACGCTCTACCCAGACGGCCGGGTTCATCGCATCCTCCCGGCGTCGAACGAGAAGATCACGTACTGGACACGTACTTGCTCAGCCACAAGCGGGAGCGTAACGCCCGCGACGGCCACGCCCCATCGACCGACGTCCTTGTCGTCGACCTGCGGCGCTCCAGTCGTTCGACGACCTACCATCACCGTCGGCGATCACTTCTCCACGTCGCCGCGGAACATCACGACGCCGAACCCCATGTCCACCATAGCCACCAATTTCTTGCGATGAGGCTCGCTCGGGATGAGGCGCGCGCCCGTCTAGCGGCGCACGACCACGGGATCCTGTGCACCGTGCACGCCGAGCGGGGCGTCGACGCCGTTCCCGTCGCATACGTGGTGGACGATGATGACTATGTGGCTGTGCCCATCGACTTGGTGAAGCCGAAGGCGTCGCTACGGCTGCAACGGGAGCGCAACCTGGAGGCCGATCCGCGAGCCATGCTGATGATCGAGCACTGGGACCCCGACGACTGGTCGCAGCTGTGGTGGGTGAGGGCCGAGCTGCGTTGGCAGGGTGACGGCGACGCCCGCCGGATGGCGGACCTGGCTGCCCGGTTCGCTGGGCGCTACCCGCAGTACCTGGACCAGCCCTTCGCCCGAGTGCTGATGCTGCGCATCGTCGGCGTGACCGGCTGGGCCGGCGCCAAGTGATCCTCGGCCGTCAGCTGACCCAGGCTCGCCCGATGCTTTACGAACACGTTCGGGTCGCATTCGGTCGTCACCCCATCGGCCGATCTCACACTTGGTCCGGAGCCTCAGAACCATCTCCGAGGCGTGTGCCCACCTCTCGCCCGACGAAGCAGACCATTGGCCGATCTTCCTCGGACGGATGCAGCGCACGTGGATCGTCGAACCCAGCCTCACGGCCGAGCAGTTGCGGAGCATCGGGATGCCCACTCTGCTGATCGTCGGCGACGCCGAGCACCGACCAAACCACTCCGGCCCGAGTGTCCCGCAGCGGCCGTCGCATTTGCGTGCGCTGTTGTCAACGGCGATCGAACATAGCTAAGTATCCCCGAACGCCGCTCCGAGACGCGCCAGATGCGCCTCGTTCGGTGCGCATCGAGGACTGCATAGGTTCGCATTTTCGCCTTAGCCACCTGGCGTGGACGCGTGCGGTTTCCGAACCCGGTGTGGGTCGGCGGCTTCACGGAGCTGCAACATCTGACTCACACCTGATCGGCGGGGTCCCTGCCCGTTCGAGGACGCCCACTTCCGCTCGGGCGTCGCCGAGCTGGCCAGCGATCGGTTGCAAAAGTAGTCCATTCACTTGTCCATCTACGGGACGAGACTGCATGACGTAGGGACGAGACGTGATGAGATAGAAACCGGAGTCGAGGAGGTCAGATGCGACTAGAAGCGACTCAACGGGACACGCTCGCGCTCATTCCTAAACCGTGTGTCGTAGGTTCGAATCCTACCGGGGGCGCGAAGAGCCCATTCCTTTGCCGAGCGGGACGAGTTCATGGAACGCGCCTGCGTCTAAACGCAGCTCAGCTTTCGTCGTCGAGGCTGCCATCTTCGTCGCTTGTCGGCTCGGGGGCGGGTTGGGCAGGAGGTGCCATCGAGACGACGAGCCCGTCGATCTCGAGCACGATCTCTGGTTGCCCCGACGCGTTCGTGATGCCGGCGGGCTTGGCCGAGTTGCGCTGGATTCCCATCCCCAAACGGTACCTGGGCATCGACCGAACTCGGCAACGGTGCCACACAGCCTGGGCTCGCGAGCGGGGTCAATCGGTTTGGGGTCGGACCTCAGGGTTTGCCGGCGCCTACGAGGTGGTGATCGTGCTCCGGGAGGACGGAGGCTGCCTGTAATGCGGCCGACGCAAGTATGGGGAAGACGGTGTCGAACTCGGGATCTTCCAGTCGCAGGATGCGCGGTGTCACCAACAGCGACATCAAGACGGCGCCGAGCAACAGCACGAGATAGCAGATCATCCACACGGTGAATGAAAGCGACGCCGATTTCCATGCACCCATCACCAGCGCGGCATACCACGACGTGGCCGAGATAGCTGCCGTGACCGACAGCTGATGGAGGAAACCAATCGTGATGTCGGCGCGTCGTGTCTGCATCTTGGCCGACAGGCGTGGGAACGTGATCCGGTGAGCGGCGATTCCAT
>JANMMQ010000334.1:0-27927 GCA_031373465.1 Ilumatobacteraceae bacterium
ACGATCCCGAGGTGTGGGTGGGCATCCTCACGGCCAACACCGCGGGACAGGATCGGCCGGTGTTCTGTGCGGGAGCAGACCTCAAGGCGATCAGCAGCGGCCAGGCCAGGGCTCTCAACACCGAGCGAGGTGGTTTCGGCGGGTTCGTGTACCGAGACCGCGTCAAGCCGGTCATCGTCGCGGTCGACGGGTTGGCGACAGCGGGCGGTTGTGAGATCGTCCTCGCTGCGGATCTCGTCGTCGCCACCACTCGGTCAGCCTTCGGGCTGGCCGAGGTCAAACGCAACCTCATCGCCGGAGCCGGAGGACTGTTCCGGCTGCCCCGCGCGATCGGCCGAGCTGCAGCGATGGAAGTGATCCTCACGGGTGAACCACTGTCGGCCCAACGCGCCTACGAACTCGGTCTCGTCAATCGCCTCGTCGAGCCCGGCCAGGCTGTCGAGGAGGCGACGAGGCTGGCCGACCAGATCTGCGGCGCGGCTCCCCTCGCGGTACGTGCCAGCCGCAAGGTCGTTCTGGCGTCGGCCTACGAGGACGACGAAACGCTCAAGAAGATGACCAATGACGGCTTTGCCGGGATCATGGCGTCCGAGGACACCAAGGAAGGTCTCACCGCGTTCATCGAGAAGCGCGCCCCCAATTGGCAGGCGAAGTAACGCAGCTACAGCCGCGTCGAAACGATGATCTTGCGAGCCGTGATGCCGGCGCGCTCGTACAGGTTCTTCGTCTCGCGATCCCCGGGCAGCGCTGACCCCTCGAGCGCGCTGCAACCGTGCCGCTGCGCCTCTTGTCGTGCGGCTTCGATCAGGCCGTCGCCGAAGCCGAGCTCGCGCGCCTCCGGTTGCACGTAAACCTGGCGAACAAAAGCGAGGTCGCCGGTGAGAGCCAGTTCCAGATAACCGACGACGAATCCGTCGAGTTCGGCGACCGCGATCCAGCGCGCGTGATCTTCGATTGCCGGCACCCAGTCCCCCACTGCCGGCTGCTCGGCCAGCAATGCAGCGCCACCGCGTTGATCGATGAGGTGATGCCGCGCCGCGGCCTCGAGTTCTGCGAGTTGGTCGGCATCGGCGATCTCGGCGGGTCGGATCACCTCATTCATGTGCTCAGCTGAACAGTGGACACTCGTCGTCGCCAACCGGACAGATCGGCGCGCTGTTGCGCACGAGCAGGAAACAACTGGGACACAACTGCTCGTCGGCCCGCTTCGGCTGGAGGCGATCGCTCGATTCGCTGCGATCCTCGGGCTCTTCCTCTTCGTCCTCACCGCCTTCGTCGTCGGCGGCGACGAGACGATCCTTCAGGATCGTGTCGAGGTCGGCTTCGACATCGTCGGGAGCGATGATGTCGTCATCGTCGTCTTCCTCGTCGGGTGAGACCGACTTGCGAACCGGACCCTCTTTTTCGTCTTCTTCTTCTTCTTCGACGTCGGCATCGGCATCGGCATCGAACGGTTCTTCAATCTCACCGAACTCATCGTCTTCGACCAAGGCCTCTTCGTCGAGGTCGTCGTCGGTCAGTTCGGCGGGTTCCTCTTCTTCAGCCTCTTCTTCGAACTCGTCATCGGCCCCAACCACCTCGTCATCATCAGCCATCTATCGTCCTTCGTTTTCGTGCGGTAACCCTGGGCGCGGGCGGGGATACTACGGCGGTCAGCGACTGACCCCGTCCCTACCGCCTGTGACAGCGGTCACAGGCTCACCCTCAGCGAGTCAGGAGGAGCCTCGGCGCACCTCAGCGCGGCGCTCGGCGTCGAGTCGTTCGAGCTCCGGCGCTTCCATCGTCATGTGCGTCATCGCGTCGGCGATGGCCCGGTGTCCGGCCTGTTGTCCGATCAAGCGATGCATCTCCAGGGCCACCTGGCGATAGGCGGGGTGACCCTGCGGTGAGGACCGCAACTCCAGCATGTGAATGGCCTCGCGGGCGTTGAACTGCATCGAGTAACGCAGCCGGTACGCCATCGACACGGCGTAGCTGGCCTGATTGGGATACTCGTCCTTCAACAGATCGAACAGGGCGGCCGAGCGGGCCATCGCGTCGTCGAAGACCTCGGTCATGCCGGCTTCATCGATGAGGTCCGGCCTCACGTAGCCGTGGTTCGGCGTGAGCGGCTGCCATTCGATGGTCAGCAACCTGTGCCGCTGCAGATCGCGGAATGCGCCGTAGTCGCTGAGCACATCGAATCGATAATCGATCCGCTCGAAGGCCCGACCCGGCTTGTGACGGCGATTCTCGCGCTCGCCCACGTAGGCGCGGATGAGAGCAAGCCGCTCGGTGGCACCAAGGGAGCGCACCCGCTGCAGCAGTTGGGGCTCGGGAAGGTTGGTGTGCGTGTAGCAAATGGCCGCCAGCAACTTGTCCTCGGCATCGCGGTCCCAATCGACGAGCGTCACCGATGGCGCATGCTCGACGGGAGTTCCGCCGAACAACGAGTCGACCAACTCCGCGGTTCGATCGCGCGTCGTCGTCATGTAGTTGGTCCAACGACCGCCACGATCGGCGATGTCGACCCGGCGCAAGAAGCTGGGGATGACCTTGCGCAACTCGTGCAACATGAGATCGGCGTATTGGCGAGCCTCGGGCAGCGGGTGAGCTCGCATGCGCAGCAAAAGACTCTCGAAGGCCTGACCGCTGCCGTAGATGCCGACGTTCGACAACGAAGCAGCCGGCAGCACACCGCGCACGGCGTCGAGTGCCTTCGCCCGCGTCGCCTGCCGGAACACGAAGTCGCTGTCGGCTGGATCCCGGTCGACGGTGGCCCGCACGTGGTCCGTGACCTTGTTCAGCAGCAGCGAGTATGTATCGAACAAGCGATCCATGTCGCCCACGTAGCGGGTACCGAACCTGCTCGACAGCACGGCGGGATCACGGTAGAACCGGTAGCGCCCGCCGATCCGCGAGTCGTACGCGATGTACCGCGTGCTCTGCTCGAGATAACTCATCAGCCGGCCCCACTCGAGGACTTTCGTGAGAATGTTCGACGCTTGTTCGCAAGCGAGGTGCACTCCACCGAGCTGGGCAACCGAATCGTCGCCGTATTCGAAGAAGACCTTCTCGTACAACTCTTCGGCGCGTTCGAGGCCGATGGTTGCATCGACCGAGTGATCGCCGCTGATGTCGAGATCTCCCACGAACTCGTCGAGGAAGAGGCGGCGCAGGCTCTTGGCGCTGCGGCTGTACCGAGCGAACAACGCACCCTTGACGACTTCCGGAAGGTTGACGAGCGCAAAGACAGGACCGTCGAGGTTGGTGAAGTAGCGCCTCAACGTGTCGGCCTCGGCGGGCGTGTACTCCTCGGGCACGTAGACCGTCACAGCCTCAAATCCTACGGGCTGGGGTTCATCGGCCGTCGCATTGCGCGACCGCCTGACCTGCGCCTAGAGCACCTCGACCGCGGTCGGGCGACCGTCGAAGGCTGTGGACGTGGCATCGCGCAGCTCGGCCGAGGTCCACAGATCGACGATGGTCATCGCCATCGACTTGGCTCCGTCGAGAACCGCCTTGTCCCCGCCGGCGGACCTCGCCCACTCTGCGAACTCGACAGTGTGGATTGCCACGCCGTCGCCCGCAACCTTGATCATCGGGTGGATGGAGGGCACGAGGTAGCTGATGTTTCCCATGTCGGTGCTGCCGACAACTCGCCTTCCCACCGATGCCGGATCGACCACCGTTCGACCGATTCGCGCCGCGTTGTTGACGTAGGCGGCGACCATTGGTCCGTTGTCGATCATGTCTGCATAGGTGTGTCCGTGCCAGGCGTGGTCAACGGTGCACGCGCACGCGGTCGCGGCACTCTCCAGGCATGTCAGCACGCGTTGCTTCAGCGGTTGCAATGACTCGATGGTCGCGGAACGCACGATCCATTCCATGCTCGTCTCGGCGGGAACGATGTTGGCCTTGTCTCCCCCTTTTGTGAACACGCCGTGGATCCGTTCCGTCGGACGGATGTGCTGGCGGAGCGCGGCAACATTCATGTATCCGAGGACGGCCGCGTCGAGGGCGTTGCGCCCCTCCCACGGCGCGGCCGCTGCGTGAGCCGCCTTGCCGTGATACTGCACGTGCAGTTCCTGCAGCGCGATGGTGTCCATCGAGATGAGGTCGGCATCGGCGGGATGGACCATCATCGCCGCGCCGACCTGTTCGAACGCGCCGCGTCGAGCCATCTCGATCTTGCCGCCTCCACCCTCCTCGGCCGGTGTACCCATGATCCGTAGCGTGCCGCCGGCCTGCGCTGCAACTACCGCGGCTGCGAGTCCCGCGCCGAGGCCCGCTGTGGCGATGACGTTGTGACCGCATGCATGACCTATTCCCGGCAGGGCGTCGTACTCGCACAGCACCGCGACGTTGAACCCCTCCTCGCCGACCGACGCCTCGAACGCGGTGTCGATACCGTACGCGTGCTCCGTGGTTTCGAGACCCGAGGTGCGCAACTGGTCGACAAGCAGGTCGTGGGCGAAGTGCTCCTCGAAGTTCAACTCGGGGTGGGCGTGGATCTCGTGACTGGCGTGAAGCAGTTGATCGGCGAGACGATCAACTTCCGCGCACACTGCAACTTTCATCTCTTCGACGTTCATCTCAGTTCCCTTCGTGGTTCAACACGATCTTTCCGAGCTGCTCACCATGCTCGAGACGAGCCAGCGCCTCTTCGTAGTCCACCAATGGGTACTCGTGGTCGACGGTGACCGGCAGGCCGCGATCGATCAACGCGAGGACCTCGTCGAACTCCTGGTAGCTGCCCATCGTGGAGCCGATGATCTCGAACTGCTTGAAGAAGAGCCGTGGCAACACGAGCTCGACCTTCGGGCCAGAGGTGCTGCCGCAGACAACCATGCGCCCTCCCGGTTTGAGCGCCCGCACCGACTGGTCCCACGTCGCCGGGCCGACACTCTCGACGACCACGTCGGCTTCTACCGGCCACTTCGCCGCTGTGCTGTCGTGTGCTGCAGCCGCACCCATGCCAACCGCTTGTGATCGTTTCTGCTCGCTGCGGCTTGTCACCTCTACTCGCGCCCCCATCATCGTTCCCAGTGCCAGAGCAGCGCACGAAACGCCCGACCCGATACCGACGACCAACAACGTGTCGCCTGACTTCAGGCGGGCCCGACGCAACATCCGATACGCGGTGAGATACGCAAGGGGAAAGGCGGCACACTCCGCCCACGACCGGGTCGTCGGCCGCTTGCGCACGTTGCGCTCCGGCGCGATCGCGGTCTCGGCGTGACCACCCCAACAGTGCTCGCCGTAGATCATGAATCCCGGACCCATCGGGCTGTCGTTGCCCCACTCCTCGATCTCGGCGACCGGGGAGACACCTGGGTTCACAACCACCTCATCGCCGACGGCCACCGTCGCGACAGCGGAACCGATGGCGGTGACCACACCGGCGACGTCGCATCCCGGTACATGGGGCAGCGGCGGCTTCGGCGCGCCGCGAGTGACCCACAGATCCATGTGGTTCAAGGCACTGGCAACAACACGGATCTCCACGTCGTCGGCTGCGAGCTCCGGGAGATCGATCGACCCCCAGTGATATGCGCCGGGAGACTCATCAAGGATCCATGCCTGCATGGCGATCGACCATACTCCGAGGCCACGCGAACTACTAGCGCACGTCAGATGTAGGCGGTGAACGCATCGGGCTCGACGCTGACACGCAGGTGGCGTGTAGAACCACACCGCTCACCGTCGATCCAGACGACCATCGGGCGATGGAAGTGGAGATCGACATCGATCACGGATCTGAGCGACAGATCTCGGTGCGGCACATGACTCCCATTGTGTGCCCGGTGCCGCGCTTGCAGCCGCTCGCGCCATCCCATCGCCGCATCGACGCGCAACACATCGATTCTTCCGTCGTTGGGATGCGATCTCGGGGCGACGTCGTACGGCCCGTAGAACTGAGCGTTCATCACCATCACCACCTCGTTGCGCAACCATTCGCGGCGAGCGACGACGTGGGCAACCCCCCACGTCGGTGGTCCGTCATCGAGAGTCACCCTCATCGCATCGAGGGGAACCTTCGCCGCCGAAGGGTGACGGCCGGTGTCGCCTCCGCACGTTCGGGCTAGATCGCCACTGGCGACTCCGAGATCGCGAATCGGCATTTCCCGCGTGCGGTGCCACACGACCCAATCGCGAACGTCACGGTCGGTCGAGACCACGCGCAGGTCCGACGGGCACACAGCAGGCTCCCCCCACGGGTCACCCTTGCGTATTGTCATCACTGCGCTCGACCGACAGAGCCCCTGCTGGCTCGCCTTCGACCTCCACCGCGCTCGATGCGGCAACGACACCGCGGAACAACTGATCGGCCGCCTGCTCGGCAGCGCGACGTGTTTCGCGCACCGGTGCAACCAGAGCCAACTGGCGAAGCACGTCGATCAGCTGCTTCATGGTTCGTACGAAATCTCCGCCGGACAACTCCTCCGCTTCGACGACCTCGGCGAAGCCCTCCCCTGCAGCCCATGCAAATGCGACCGCGACAAACGTCGGGTCCGGCGGCCGGTGCACCGACAACCCTGCTTCCTCCTCGATCTCTTCGAGCTCATAGCTGATCTCGGCGATTCGCTGCCAGCGCTTTCGCACTGTCGGGGACGGGAACCAGGCAGCCGGTGGAGGCTCGGGACTGCGGTGCTCGTAGACGAACACAGACACCAGCCCGGCCAGTGCAGCGGCATCGAGGTCGTCGAGCAATCCCTGGCGCAGGCACTCGACGATCAACAGATCGCATTCATGAAAGGTCCTGGCAAGGATCTTGCCGGCGTCGGTCAATGCCCAGCCGTCGATGTATCCCCAGTTCTCCAGAACTCGTAGAACGCGATCGAAGTCTCGGGCGACGGACTGGCTGCGGTTGCGCACGCGGGTACGCAGTTCTTCGATCTCACGGGCAACACGCTCGGCTTGCACCGCCGCCTTCAGGCGATCCTCGAGCTCCGGATCATCTTCCACCGCGTGCGAACCGTTGGCGGGCGCCTCGACCGCCAGCCGGGCACGCTTCGAGTGCGGCGCCAGCGTTGCCAGCTCCAAGCGATGCACCACCTCCTTCTGGAAGTCGTGGCGATTCGGGGCGTAGTCGGCGGGCAGCTCGATCTTGCCGATCGAGCGTGGCGGTTCATCGAAGTCGAGCGCAGTCAGGATCACGAGATCTCGACGCGACGTCAGGCCGGTGACGCGCATGCCGCCTTTGCGATGCGCGCTCGACAGCACGGCGACGCGTCCGGCATACCGGGCCTTCTCGGCGTAGATCACGTCGCCCGGCCGCAACTTCATCAGTGCCAGCGTCACGAGGTCGTCGCGGCCGACGGTTCCACCCGGCGCCTGCGGCGTGACTCCCTTCATCGCCCTGCGGTACTCGTCGATGTCTCCGTACGGACTGTGGGCCCGTTCGAGGAGATCGGCGAGATGGGACTGGCGACGGTCGAGTCGCGCTTCGATGCGTACGACATCACCATCCGCTTGGAACTGCGCGAACGACAGGTTGAGCAGATGGTGGGCGCGTTCGCTGGTGTACGAACGCACCAGGTTGGCAGCCATGTTGTAGGTCGGGCGGAACGCAGAGTTGAGATGGAACGTGCGGCTGCTGGCCAACGCAGCCACCTGGTCGAACGGAACGAAGGGGCTCCACAGCACGACGGCATAGCCGAGGTCATCCATGCCGCGCCGACCGGCCCGACCTGTCAACTGGGTGTACTCCCCCGGCGTCAGGAACGCATGATGATCGCCCGTGAACTTCGACAGCTTCTCGATCACCACCGTCTTCGCCGGCATGTTGATACCGACTGCCAGCGTCTCGGTGGCGAACACCACCTTCACCAACCCCTCGACGAAGCAAGCCTCGACCACCTCCTTGAACGGCGGCACCATTCCGGCATGGTGGGCGGCGACGCCGGCCTCGAGCTGGGCGAGGAACGTGCTGTACCCGAGCACGGCGAGGTCGGCGGGATCGATGGCACCCAGGCGGGCATCGACGATCTCCCGTATCCGCTCGCGCTCTGCGCCGTTCGTCAATCGGGTCCCTGCCGCCAGCACGGCCTTTGCGGCCTCGTCGCATTGGTTGCGGCTGAAGATGAAATGGATGGCCGGCAGCATCTGATGCTGCTCGAGGATGTCGACGACCTCCAGCCGCGAAGGTGTGAAGAGCCGCCGCCGTGCCTGTGCCGCGCCGCGACGGGCACGAGCACCCTTCGAGCTGCGCGCCGCCTCTTCATCGAGGCGGGCAGCGTCGTGATTGATCCGCCCGTTCACCAACGTGGGCAGCAGGTGCATGCGATCGTGGGTCTTGTCGCCGATCAGGTACAGGTTGTCGAGCTTGACCGGCCGGCGATCCTCGACGATCGCGGTCGTCGGCCCTCTGACGGTCGAGATCCACTCCGCCAACTCGCTGGCGTTGCTGACCGTCGCGGATAGACACACGAGCCGTACCCGTGTCGGGAGGTGGATGATCACCTCTTCCCACACCGGGCCGCGGTAGGTGTCCTGCAGGAAATGCACCTCGTCGAGGACGACGATCGACAACTGATTGAGCGCCGAACTGCGCGCGTAGATCATGTTGCGAAGCACCTCCGTGGTCATCACCACCACCGGTGCTTCGCCGTTGATCGCGTTGTCGCCGGTGAGCAGGCCAACGTTCTGAGGGCCCAACCGAGCCACGAGATCGTGGTACTTCTGATTCGACAACGCCTTGATCGGTGCGGTGTAGAACGCGCGGCGACCTTCGGCGATCGCCACGTCTATCGCGTACTCCGCCACCACGGTCTTGCCGCTGCCGGTCGGCGCGGCGACAAGCACCGACTGGCTTTGGTCGAGCGCGTCCAGCGCGCGCAGTTGGAAGTCGTCGAGGGGAAACCCGTAGTGCGCGATCAACTCAGCCCGACGTGGGTTCACGATCCAACCGCGTCAGTCGGCGGCCGCTTCTGCGGCGCGCTTTCGCCTCTGGAAGGCCAACCCGATCACGATCGAGATGAGGTAGAAGATCGACATCGGGATTGCGAGAGCCAACATCGAATACGGATCACCGCTCGGTGTGATCACGGCCGCGATGACGAAGATCGCCATGATCGCGTAGCGCCATCCCTTCAGGAGCGTTTGCGGTGTCAGCACACCGACGAGCTGCAGGAACACCAGGAGCACCGGGAACTCGAAGGCGATGCCGAACGCTGTCACCATCAGCCCGACCAGGCTGATGTACTTGCTGATCTGGAAGTTTGCCTTGACATCCGGGCCGGCCCAGGCGATCAAGAACTCGATCGCCTTGTCCAGCGTCCAGTAGGCCACGTATGCACCCAGCGCAAAGAGCGCGACTGACGAGGCAACGAACGGGATGGCGTACTTCTTCTCCTTGGCATGCAACGCCGGAACGATGAACCGCCACACCTGCCACATGATGACGGGAAGGGCGAGGATGATTCCTCCGTACGTCGAGATGGAAAGCCGCGTCGTAAACCCCTCGAGCGGGCTGAGGTACTGCAAGTTGGCAACGCAGAAATCAGGTCCCTTACGAGCACAGAGGTTGACGTACGGCTTCGTCAGGAACCGCAGCACGGGCTCGTAGGCGGCCAGCACGATGATGATGCCCATCACCATTGCCAACAGGGAGCGGATGATGCGCGACCGCAGCTCGGCAAGATGCTCGGTGAGCGTCATCCGGTCGTCGGGCGACGCCAGCCTCGTGCGCCGCTTTCTTTTCAGGGACAGCTTCATTCGGAAGCGGTCTCCTCGACAGCCTCGACGACCTCTGGCTTCTGAGGTGGTGCGTCGTCGGCGGCCAGAACCTCGGCGGGCAGCGGCTCGGCCGCTGATTCGTCGGTGACCTCCTCGACTGCTGCAGGTTCGCCGTCTTCAGGTTCACCGTCCTCGAAGTCGAAGTTGACGGCCTTCTTGAACGCCTCGGCGGTCTCGCGCATCTCCCGCATCGGTTCGTCGAGCGCGGTTTTCAACTCACTCTGGAAACCAGTCGACATCTTCTTGAACTCTGCGTACGCCTTGCCGAACTTGCGAACCGCGTCGGGCAGCTTCTCAGGGCCGAGGACGATGAGGGCGAGCAGCAACAGGAAAACAATTTCGCTGCCGCTGAGATTGAACATCGTCGGGGAGTCTACGAGGTGGAGCCGCGATCAGAACCGCACCGTGGCATCATTCGAGGGTGCAGCAACGCCTTCCATCGCTCCTCGAAGACCCCATCGCGTTCGGGCATCGCGGAGCTCGTGCGCACGCTCCGGAGAACACGTTGGCCGGGTTCGAGTTGGCCCTCAAACTGGGCGCCACAGGCCTCGAGAGCGATGTCTGGGTGACGTCGGACGGAATCCCGGTGCTCGACCATGACGGGGTCGTCAAACGCTCGTTCGGACGGAACAGACCGATCGGCGAAGTTCGCCGATCCGCGCTTGCCGACCACATTCCGTCGCTGGCCGAGCTGATCGAGCGCTGCGGCACTGGGTACCACCTGTCGCTCGATCTGAAGGATGCCGCCAGCGGGCAGGTCGTGATCGATGTGGTCCGGGAGGCCGCGCCATCGATGTTGGAAAGGATCTGGCTGTGCGCGCCGCAATGGGAGGCATTGCTACCGCTACGCGGTCAGGGCGCGAAGATGGTCGAGTCGACTCGCCTCGCTCGCATCAAGGAGGGTCCCGAGCGTCGGGCGGCCACGCTTCGCGAGCAGGGCATCGACGCGATGAACTTGCACCACACCGATTGGAACGGCGGAATGGTCGCCCTGTTCCATCGCTTCGATCGAGTCACGTTCGGCTGGGACGTGCAGGAACCTCACATCCTTCAGGCCGCGTTCCGGATGGGTCTCGACGGTGTCTACAGCGACTGGGTCGATCGAATGATCGATGTCTACAAGGCCGAGATCGGATTGCCACCCAGCCGGCGGTAGGCCTAGAGCCAACCCCAATCGGACCGCGGCCACACGACGACAAACGCACGACCGATCAAGTGGCTGTACGGGATCTGGCCGATCGCCAGCGTCCGGCTGTCGAGCGACGCGGCTCGGTTGTCGCCCATGACGAAGACATGGTTGGCCGAGACTTCGACGGGTGCCTGCGAGTCACCGCAGTGGTCTGCGCTGACCAGCACTGGGTCGAGGTACGGCTCGGTGATCCGCTGCCCATCGATGAACAGCTGACAGCCTCGGTACTCGATGGTCTCGCCTGGCAGGGCGATCACCCTCTTGATGAGATCGCGTTCTTGGAGCCTGTCCTTGATGTCTTTCAAGACGACGATGTCGCCGTGTCGCGGGTCGTGCACGTCGTAGCTGAGCTTGTTGACGATCACTCGATCACCGGAGTGGAGTGTGCCGAGCATCGACTCGCCGTCGACCGCGAACTGTTGGATGACGAATGTCCGAAGCAGGAACGCAGCGGCAAGGGCACACACCGCGATGATCAACCAGTCGACGCCAAGGCTTCGCCGGCGACGTCGGACAGGTTTGGTCACCTCGCCCGCGGGAGTGGTGTACGAGATCGGCTCGACGTAGGCATCGAGACCGAACTGATCTACAGCCTGTTCCCACCAATCGTCATCGGTCATTGAGGCCCGGAGCCGCGTTACAACCACTGCCAGTCGGCGAAGGGCCACATCACGACGAACGCCCGGCCGATGAGGTTGCTGTATGCGACCTGGCCGACAGTGCGATCACGGCTGTCGAGCGAGCCACCCCGGTTGTCGCCCATGACGAAGACGTGCTGGGGCTGCACTATCACCGGCGGTTGATCGGCGCCGCAACGATTCGCCGCAACGATCTGCGGGTCGAGATATGGTTCTTTCACCAAGGAACCGTCGATGAACAACTGGCAGTCGCGATACTCGATCGTCTCGCCGGGGAGCGCAACGACACGCTTGATCAGATCACGCTCTTGCGCATTGCTCTCGATCCTTTTCAACACAACGACATCGCCGCGACGCGGATCGTGCATGCGATAGCTGAGCTTGTTGACGAGCACCCGGTCGCTGGGGTGCAACGTCGTCAGCATCGATGTGCCCTCGACAGCGAATTGTTGCAGCACGTAGGCACGTACGAGCAGCGCCGAGCTGATGGCAACGACCACCACGATGATCCACTCGGCAAGGCCGGAACGCTTGTGCTTTCCGGGAGCGACCCGGTGCAATGGCGACTCGGGATCGGCGACCTCGTCGTATTCTTCGTCGACCAATTGGTCGGCATCCGGTTCGACGACAGTCGCCCCTGTCTCCTCTGTGGCCATTGATTCTACGCTAGCGGGCAGTGCGGCTGATGGAGTGGCAGGTCACAACGATGCGATCAGCTTCTCGACTCGTTCGTCGCGGCTCTTGAACGGGTCCTTGCACAGCACCGTGCGCTGCGCCTGATCGTTGAGTTTGAGGTGGACCCAGTCGACGGTGTAGTCGCGTTTTCGCTCCTTCGCACGCTTGATGAACTCGCCACGCAACCGGGCGCGCGTGGTCTGCGGCGGGATGTCGACAGCGGCGTCGATGTCGGCGTCGACGCACATGCGCTCGATCATGCCGCGATCCTGGAGCTTGTAGAACGGGCTGCGCTCGCGCGAGATGTCGTGGTACTGGAGATCGAGCAATTGCACCCTGGCGTGGCCGAGAGGAAGGTCGTGACGGGTGCGGAACGCATCGAGCAGCCGGTACTTGATCACCCAGTCGACCTCCCGGTCGAGCTTCAGCGGATCGTTCTCGATGGTGCTGATGCAGTGCTCCCACATCTCCAGCGCCCGCTGTTCGAGCGGTGGGAAACCCTTGGTGTCTGCGTACCGCTGGGCCCTGTCGAGGTACTCACGCTGGATGTCGAGCGCGCTGACCTCGCGTCCGTTGGCCAGACGGACCTTACGCCGGCAGGTCATGTCGTGGCTGATGTCGCGAATGGCTCTGATGGGATTTTCGAGTGTCATGTCGCGGAGGACGACCGACGGGTCTTCGAGCATGCGCAACATGCACGCCGCCGACCCGACCTTGACGAATGTCGTGTACTCGCTCATGTTGGAATCGCCCACGATCACATGCAGCCGCCGGTAGCGCTCGGCGTCGGCGTGAGGCTCGTCGCGCGTGTTGATGATCGGCCTGCTGCGAGTCGTTGCCGAGCTGACCCCCTCCCAGATGTGCTCGGCCCGTTGGGCGATGGAGTACATCGGACCGCGGGCGGTCTGCAGCACCTTTCCGGAGCCTGTGAAGATCTGCCGGCTGACGAGGAATGGGATCAGGACCTCGGCGTAGTGACCGAGATCGTCGGCCCGCCGGGTGAGGTAGTTCTCGTGGCATCCGTAGCTGTTGCCGGCGGAATCCGTGTTGTTCTTGAACAGGTAGATCGTGCCGCGGATCCCCTCCTCGCGCAGGCGCTGCTCGGCGGACACGAGCAGGCTCTCGAGTATCCGTTCACCGGCCTTGTCGTGCACGACCAGGTCGTACAGCGAGTCACATTCCGGCGTGGCGTACTCGGGGTGCGAACCGACATCGAGATAGAGCCTGGCGCCGTTCTGGAGGAAGACGTTGCTGCTGCGACCCCACGAAACCACCCGGCGAAACAGGTAGCGGGCGACCTCGTCCGGGCTCAGCCGACGCTGGCCGCGCAACGTACATGTGACGCCGTATTCGTTCTCGAGGCCGTAAATGCGGCGCTCCATGCGTCGCAACGTAGCGCGCCGCGCCCCGGAAAGCTCGTCTATCCGACGGTGTGTCGAAATCGCAATGCGGTACCCGGACGCGCCTGGACGACGGAAGGCAGGTCATCGGGTGCCACCACGGCGATCACCGGGTATCCGCCGGTCACCGGGTGATCGGCGAGCATCACGATCGGTTGCCCGTCCGGAGGCACCTGAATGGCCCCTTCGACCAGCCCCTCACTCAACAGTTCACGGATCTCGCGCCGCTCGAGAGCGGTGCCGTTGAGCCGAGCACCGACGCGGTTCCCGGACGGGCTGACCACAAACGGTTGCGTGGTGAGGATGGTCCACGCCTCGTCCGTGAACCAGTCGTGGCGTGGCCCGTCCGACACGCGGATGACATCGGTGAGTGGCTGGCGAAAGCCGAGGTCGGTCGCGAGCGGTGAGTCGGGGTGCTCACCGATCGCGACGCGGTCGCCCGATTGCAGCCGCGGCCCGAGCCCGGCAAGCGAGTCGAAGCTGCGCGACCCGAGCACCGGTTGCAGGTCGAAGCCGCCACGCACTGCCACGTAGTAGCGCAAGCCTTCAGAAGGTGGTCGCAGGGTCAGATCGGCACCCGCCGGCAGGTACGTGACGGCATTGATCGCCATGGGCGGGCCTTGCCGCACGTCGATCGCTCCCTGCGCTCCCGTGATCGCGACCGCGGCTGCCCGGTGGAGTCGCAGGCCCAGCCCACCACAGCTCTCGATGGTCGCCGCTGAATCGTCGTTGCCCACCAGGCGGTTGGCTAGACGATGCGACGGTCGATCGGCGGCCCCGCTGCGGCCGACCCCGAGATGCGAACAGCCGAAACGACCGAGGTCCTGGAAGGAGCTGGCGATGCCGTGATTGATGATCTCGATCATGACCGCACGAACCGCACGCGATCACCTGCCATCACCAGCGAGGGCTTGTCGCGGTCGACATCGAACATCGTCGCCGTCGTGTGGCCGAGCAGATGCCATCCTCCAGGGCTCAATGTCGGATAGACGCCGGTGAACTCATTTGCGATGGCCACCGACCCCGACGCGACCGAGGTGCGCGGCGTCGGGCGGCGAGGAAGGTGCAGAGACCGACGCAGGCCGACAAGGTACGCCCACCCGGGCGTGAAGCCGAGGAACGCGGCCGAGTACACGGTGCCGGAATGGGTTTCGATGATCTCGTCGATGGACAAGCCCGTTGCCTCTGAAACCTCCTCGAGGTCGGGGCCGTCATAGATGACGGGGATCTCAACAATGGGCCCCTCGGCAATCGGGACCGATGGCCCCGGGACCAAAAGTTTCTCGAGGGCAGCGCGATCGACGTTGTTGTAGGTCACCAACACGGTTCGTGCGGCGGGTATGACCTCGTCGATCCCCGCGAGACCCGAATCGCGAAGCACTGCGTCGACCGACATCACCTCTGCCAGCGATTCGTATTCAGCGAGTATGGCGCCGGGCCCGAAGGGCAGCACCCTCATCAGGTGAAGGCCCGCAATTCGAAACCTGCCTTCAGCAGGCCGACCGCGACCGCTGCTCCGAGCTCGGCAGCGCCGGGCGTGTCGCTGTGCAGGCAGATCGAAGTGATCCCCCGGCCGGCCAGATCGACCGCCTGATCGGTCGCTTCGGCCTCGTCCGTCAGCAGCGCGCCGGGCTGGCTCCTGGGGATCAAGGTTCCCTCCGCTGTGTAGCCACGGTCGGCGAAGCCTTCGAAGTAAAATCTCAAGCCGTGCTCGGCAGCGGCCGTCTCGATGGCGCTGTTGGTACCCGGCAGGCCGAGCAACGGCAGCTTCGGATCGAATGCTCGCACCGCACTGGCCACCGCGTTGGCCTGGTCCTCATGGCGGACGATGGTGTTGTAGAGCGCACCATGGGGCTTGACGTACCTGACCGAAGCACCCGCAGCGTGGGCCACCCCCGCAAGAGCGCCGAGCTGGTACACGACCGCGTCGGTGAGCTCGTCGGCGCGCATGTCGATGAACCGCCGGCCGAACCCCGCGAGATCGGGGTAGCTGACGTGAGCACCGATCGCCACGTTCTTCTCGACGGCCATCTCACATGTTTGGCGCATGATCGACGGGTCACCGGCATGGAACCCGCAGGCGATGTTGGCCGAGGTGATGATGTTCATCAACTCACGGTCGGGGCCGCCCTTCCACGCCCCGAAACCTTCCCCGACATCGCTGTTGAGATCGACGGATCGTGACATGGCGTCTAGCTCCCCAGGATTTGGGCGACCTCTGCATCGGTCAGCCGTTTGAAACATCGCCGCCCGGTCGATCGAGCCAGCACGGCGACCTCGAGGTCGTCGGCGCCCAACTCGCGATCGGCTCCGCGCAACGCAGCGGTTCCGGCGAGCACGGCCTCGGCCTGGCTGAGCTCATCGCCATACGACTCATTGAGGCGACCGGCTATCGCCTCGGCATCGCCGCCGAGCACGCTGAACCGTCGTTCGTCCATGACGGTGCCGTCGTAGAGGATGTGGAACAACTGATAGTCGTCGGTGCCGTAGCCGACCTCGGCAACGAGGATCTCGACTTCCATCGGCTTCATCTCGTGTGTGAAGACCTGTCCGAGGATCTGCGCGTATTGGTTTGCGAGACCGCGGGCGTCGACGTCGTCGCGCGAGTACTGATAGCCCTTGAGGTCGGCAGCACGCACGCCTGCCACGCGTAGCTGGTCGAACTCGTTGTACTTGCCCACGCCTGCGAAGGCGATGCGGTCGTAGATCTCGCTGATCTTGCGCAACGTGTTCGAAGGATTTTCGGCAACCAGGGCGACACCGTCCGAGTAGCGGACGGCGACCATGGCCCGGCCACGCGCTATGCCTTTGCGCGCATAGTCGGCACGGTCCTTCATCACCTGTTCGGGCGCGACGTAGTACGGCATCGTCATCGCGCTCGCACCTCCGTCGCTATCGCTTCGAACACCGTGGCAAGACGATCGTCGTTGAGGCGTTGCCAGCCTTCTGCCGTGATGGTCGCCACGATGGGATAGATCCCGCGGAGCGCATCCGGGCCGCCAGTGGCGGAGTCGGCATCGGCCGCCTCCCACAAACCCTTGCAGGCCAGTGACACGGCGTCGTCGGATGACATGCCCTCGCGGTACCCGATCTTGATGACTGTCCCTGCGTGCAAACTGCCGGAGCCCGTCGCCACGTAGTCCTGCTCTTCGTAGCGCCCACCCGTGACGTCGTAGGTGAACAATCGTCCGGTACGACGACGCAGGTCGTAGCCGGCGAAGATCGGCACGACGACCATCCCCTGCATCGCTGCGGGACGGTTGCCGCGCACCATCATCGAAAGTTGATTGGCCTTGCCCTCGAGGCTCAGCGACGCACCCTCGACTTTTTCGTAGTGCTCGAGCTGCAACTGGAACAGCTTGATCATCTCCATCGCCGGACCAGCCGCCCCTGCGATCGCCACCCCGCTGAACCGGTCGGCTTGAACGACCTTCTCCATCCCGCGGTGGCTGATGAGATTGCCGCTGGTGGCCCGGCGATCGCCGGCCATGATCACGCCATCGGCGAAGCGCATGGCAACGCACGTGGTGGCGTGCGGAACGATCTGGTCTCCAACATTCACGACGTCGGCTCCGAGCCCGATGCGGCGTAACAGTTCAGGGAAATTGGAGCCGGGGTCGTCGCCCGGCGTGAATATCGGCATCGCCATGGTGGTTACTGGCCACCCTTTTGCACATACGACTTGACGAAGTCCTCCGCGTTGGTCTCCAGCACACCGTCGATCTCATCGAGCAGATCGTCGAGTTCGGCCTTCAACTTGTCGCCCGACGCAGTCGTAGCCGGAGCTTCTTCGACCTTGTCTTCCGTTCGGCTCGGCGCCGGTTTCTGTTTCTGAGTTCGTTCAGCCATGGTGTCCTCCCCTCGAAACCCTATGCCCCTAACCGGGCGAGGAGCTCGGCAGGGGTGTTGCTCTCGTCGATCAACCTAGCGACATGCTCGGCCGTCCCGCGCAATGGTTCCATCATCGGGACTCGCCGTAGTGGATCCCTGCCGATGTCGAACACGAGGCTGTCCCAGTTCGCCGCGACGATGTCGGCCGGCCACTTGGCCAGGCACCTGCCCCGGAAGTACGCCCGCGTCGTGGTCGGTGGCTCGGTTTTTGCCGAAATCACGTCCGTTTCGTCGATGATCGTCTGCAGGCCGACCCGGTGCGCAAGGCACTTTCCGGGCCGAAGGTCGTGGTACTGCAGGTCCAATGCTTTCAGGCGGGCATCGGTGACCTTCAGACCGTGGCGCTCGGCGTATCCCTCGACGAGGCGTTGTTTGGCAACCCAATCGACCACGTCGGCAACAGTGGAGCGGTCGGCTTCGAGACCCGTGAGCACCGCTTCCCAACGCGCCAACACGTCGGCCCCGACCGACTCACCGACGACGGAGAGACCATGGGACCGTTCGTATTTGCGGGCACGCTCCAGCATCCCCCACTGCACTTCAACCGCGGTCGCCCGGCGCCCACTGCGCAACAGGATCGTGCGCTTCAACGCCGGATCGTGGCTGACGTTTCGTATTGCCGACACAGGGTTGGCCAACAGCCAGTCGTCGCCGAGGGCGTCGTCCTCGATCATTGCCAGCACGATCGCGGTAGCACCCACCTTGAGATAGGTGGCCACCTCGCTCATGTTGGCATCGCCGACGATGACGTGGAGCCGGCGGTACTTGCTGGCGTCGCAATGTGGCTCGTCGCGGGTGTTGACGATGGGACGTTTCAGGGTCGTCTCGAGACCGACCTCCTCTTCGAAGAAGTCGGCCCGCTGGCTGATCTGATACGGCACGTCGTCGGCAGACATCCCCGGCAGTTCGCACCCCACCTTGCCGGCACCGATCACGATCTGGCGGGTGACGAAGTGTGGGGTCACTTGGGCAACGATCCGTCCGAAAGGCACCGAACGCGACAGCAGGTAGTTCTCGTGGCATCCGTAGCTGTTGCCCTTGCCGTCCGAGTTGTTCTTGTGACACAAGATCTCGGCACCCTCGGGCAGATGGCTGGTGGCCGTTCCCATGCTCTCGCGGATGATCTCCTCGGCGGCCCGGTCGTAGCGAACGACTTCCAGCGCCGTGAGGCACTCGGGAGTGCTGATCTCGGGATGGGCGTGGTCGACGTAGTAGCGAGCCCCGTTGGTCAGCACCGAGTTGACCAGATTGGTCTCGATGTCGGGTGCAAGCAGATCGTCAACGGCAAAGCCCCGCGCATCATGACCGGGATGCTCGTCCTCGAAGTCCCAACCCACCTTGCGATAGTTGGCGGCGAGGTACGAGTTGATCAACAGCGACGACGCCGTGACCGGGTTGCTGTCGGCCCCGCGGACCATGATCCCGTACTCGGTCTCGATCCCACAGACCTTGGGGATTGCCATGTCAGCACCCTAACGAACGAGCGACGCGCTCACACGAAAATGACCCCTGGTCACCAAGGGTGAGGACTTGGCACCCCACGAGGCCGTCATCACTCCAACGAAAATCGTCACCGAGGTGATCGATCGCGTACAGCGAGGACGGAGCGCTGCACACTGCCAGGTCTCCCGACTGACGGTCGAAGGCCTCGTGCAGATGACCGCTGACGATGGCGCGCACGTGTGGGCGGGCGCCAATCGCGGCGAGCAACTTCTCGGCACCGATCAATTGGAACCAGGGGTGCGTGCTGGGCGACAGCGGAGGATGATGCATCGCGATCAACGTCGGCCGATCATCGAGCCGATCGAGCCGACCGGCCAGTTCGTCGACATCTACAGAGCCGTAAATCTCGCCGGGAACCGAGGACTCGACGGCAAGGACGCGCCACGCGCCGACCTCGAGCGTGTCCGTGCTGCCGAACACGGTGTGGAGGTGGACGAGGTCGTCGTGGTTGCCCGCCAGCGCCAGGACCGGCGCCGAGAGTTCGACGACCAGGTCGCGTACGCGGCGAAGCGCCTCGGCCGAGCCGTCGTCGGCGATGTCCCCTGTCAACAGCACGAGGTCGGGACGAAGTTCGCGAACCGCATCGATCGTGGCGCACAACGAGACATCGGGGTCGCCGTGCTCGGTCATCGTCGGCTCGGTCAACAGATGCGTGTCGCTGATCTGCAGCACCGTCGCCATGTCGATGCCTAGAGGTACTGGCCGGTTCCGACCCGTTCGATGGCCCGACCGCCTTCGCGGTCGGCCTCGGCACGACCCTTGACGAGCGTACGGATGAACACGATTCGTTCGCCCTTCTTGCCGCTGATCTTGGCCCAGTCGTCGGGGTTGGTCGTGTTGGGCAGGTCTTCGTGCTCTTTGTATTCCTGCTTGATCGAGTCGAGCAGGTCCTGCGTCGACACACCACGTGCCCCACCGGCGATGACACGCTTGATCGCCAACTTCTTTGCACGGCGCACGATGTTCTCGATCATGGCGCCCGACGAGAAGTCTTTGTAGTAGAGGATCTCCTTGTCGCCGTTCTGATAGGTGACCTCGAGGAACTGGTTGGTCTCGTCGTCGCGGTACATCTCCTCAACCGTCTTGACGATCATGTCGGGCACCTTCTCGTCGGGTGCGATCGGGATCTCGTCGGTCAGGTAGCGGGCGAAGATCTGGCGCGCTGCAACGTCGTTGGGGCGCTCGATCTTGATCTTCACGTCGAGGCGGCCCGGTCGCAGGATTGCCGGGTCGATGAGATCCTCGCGGTTGGTCGCGCCGATGACGATGACGTTGCGCAAGCCCTCGACGCCATCGATCTCCGCGAGCAACTGCGGGACGATCGTGGATTCCATGTCGCTGCTGATCCCTGAGCCACGCGTGCGGAACATCGAGTCCATCTCGTCGAAGAAGACGATCACCGGCCAACCTTCCTCGCTCTTCTCCCTTGCTCGTTGGAACACCAAGCGGATCTGTCGCTCCGTCTCGCCGACATACTTGTTGAGCAGCTCGGGTCCCTTGATGTTGATGAAGTAGCTGCGACCCTTCTCGCCACCTGTCTTGTCAGCGACCTTCTTGGCCAATGAGTTGGCAACTGCCTTGGCGATCAGTGTCTTGCCGCACCCTGGCGGGCCGTACAGCAGGATCCCCTTGGGCGCCGGGAGTTGATGCTCGGCGAACAGATCGTGGTAGAGAAATGGCAGCTCGACTGCGTCGGCGATCTGCTCGATCTGGCTATCGAGGCCGCCGATGTCGCTGTACGAGATGTCGGGCACTTCTTCGAGCAGCAGATCCTCGACCTCTGGTCGTGGCAACTTCTCCAACAACATGTTGGTCCGCGGGTCGAGTCGCATGGTGTCGCCACTGCGCAGGTGCACCCCGCGGAGGGAGTCAGCGAGCTCGCAAACGCGCTCCTCGTCGGCGCGTCCGACGACCAACGCGCGCACGCCGTCGTCGAGGAGCTCCTTGATCGACACGACCTCTCCCGTGACTTCCGGGTGTCGAGCCTGGACGACGTTGAAGCTCTCGTTGAGCACGACCTCCGACCCGCGCGGCAGTTCTTCGTGGTCGATGTCGGGATGCAATCCAACGCGCATCTTGCGACCGCTGGTCAACACGTCGACGGTGCCGTCGTCGTTCTTGCCCACGATCACGCCGTACGCTGACGGGGGCTGGGTGAGCTTGTCGACCTCGTCGCGCAATGAAGAGATGTGTTCGCGCGCCTCGCGCAGCGTGTAGCTCAACTTCTCGTTCTGCGACACTGCCTGAGCAAGTTGACCTTTGGTCTCCAGGAGCCGCTCTTCCAGGGCGCGCTGGCGCTTTGGGGCGTCGGTGAGGCGACGCCGCAATTGATCGATTTCCTGTTCGAGCACTGCGACCTGTGCCTGCAATACCGGCTCGATGGGGTCAGAATCATCTGCCATGGTCGGAACCTACACGCGTGCGGTACCCGCAGGCGCGCACTTAGTACTCTCAGGGCGCTCCCCCGGGGGCCGTGACGGTCATCACCCCTGCCCCGTAACCAGTGTTTGCCCGTGGCCGACCTGTATGCTCAGCCACGTCTGACCCTTCGAATGAGGAGATTGTACATATGAAGGTCTGGATCGATCAGGATCTGTGCACCGGTGACGGCCTCTGTGAGGAGATAGCGCCTGACGTTTTCACCCTGCTCGACGATGGCCTCGCGTACGTCCGCGAGGGTGACAAGATCTATGCCGCTGCCAAGGGCAATCCTCAGGGCGCCGAAGGCATGGCCAGCTTCCCCGACAGCAAGCTCGACGCAGTGATCGAGAGCGCCGAGGAATGCCCCGGCGAATGCATCTTCATCGAGCCGTAGTTTCCCCAGCCAGGTTCGCCAGCCCGGTTCGCTAGTCCAGTTGGTTTGTTGAGAAAGGGCGCCGCCCGGTGCCCTTTCTTCGCGTCTCAGCCCAAAAACCTCGCTGTTGTCAAAAAGCCCGTGTGCGCGACCATTCGGTGATCCGGCCGCACCGCTTGGCCCTCCACGTACCAGCCACGGTGCAGGACCTCCAGGCTTCGTGTTCCGTTCCACGCCTTCGAGGCCAATGCTGCACGGAGCTGCGAGACCTGGAGGATCGACGGCGTGTACGCGATCAGGATCCCACCCGGTCGCAACGCCTCCATCGCATGAGGCACCACCTGCCACGGCTCGGGAAGGTCGAGCACCACACGATCGATGCCGCGCTCGTCGATGCCGTCGTAGCAGTCGCGCAGTTCGACGTGGTAGCGCTCCAGCGCGGCTTCACCGAGGAAGCTGCGCACGTTTGCTTTGGCCCGGTTGGCGAAGTCCTCGCGCAACTCGTAGCCGACGATCTCGGCTCCCCAACGCAGCATCGTCATACTGAGCGCCCCCGAACCGACGCCGCTCTCCAGCACTCGCACGCCCGGGCCGATGTCGGCGAGCATGCACATCGGCGCGAGATCTTTCGGGTAGATCACCTGCGCGCCACGTGGCATCTCGACGACGAAGTCCTCCAGAGTCGGCCGCAGCGCCGTGTAGGGAGAACCTTTGGTGCTCTTTACGACGACGCCTTCCAGTTGCCCGACAAGTTCGCTGTGGGCGAAGAAGCCGTTGTGGCTGTGAAACTCGGCACCCTCGGCCAGCGTGATGAGGTACCGGCGCTGCTTCAGGTCGAGCAGCAAGACCTTCTCGCCATAGGCGAACGGTGTGTTCATCGTCTGCCCCTGCCCTTCTTCATCACCAGTTCGACCGGCACGGGGGCGTGGGCAGAAGCCGTCTCCACCAGATGGCAGAAGGCGCACAGGCTACCGGTGGTCGGCGAGCCACAGTTCGAACACGTGCCGAGCTCGAGACCCTGCGGCATCGTCCGGCCGGCAAGAAGGGGCGCCATGTTCTCGATGAAGTTGAAGTAGAAGCCGGCCTTGGTGCCGGGCGAGGTCTCCTCCATCGAGTTGAGCGCGGCTTTGTAGGCGAGATGCTTGTTGCCGGCCGCCATCGGGCATTCGTCGACGAGGTAGTCGATTCCGCGCACGATGCACCACGCCGCCGTCTCGCGCTCGCTGAGCCGCACGAGGGGCTTCACCTTCTTCGGGAAACCCGGCTTCGATTCGAGCACCGGCAATTGCCGCGCCAGATACTCGACATCCCATCGAAGCGTGTTCCCGAACAGCACCGCGGCCTCGTCGTCGAGGTTGTGGCCGGTGACGAGCACGGTGTAGCCGCCGTCGAGGGTGGCCTTGTCGAAGACGTGCCGTTTGCTCGTCCCGCACGCCGAACAGGGCACGCGTCGGGTGGCCTTGGCCGCGGTCGGTATGTCGTACCCGTACCCATCGCGCAGCCGGAACTCGGTCAGGTGTAGGCCGCGCTCCGAGGCGAAGGCCCGGGCCTTGTCCGCGGAGGTGTCGCTGTAGTCGCCAATTCCGAGCCCGACGTAGAGACCGTCGGCGTGGTACCCGAGCTCGGTCAGCAGGTCCCACACCGCCAAGCTGTCCTTGCCTCCTGACACCGCGACAAGGATCCGATCCTGCGGGGACAGCATGTCGAACTGTTCGATGGCCTTGACCACTTGCCGGCGACACAGCTCGATGAAGTGCTCGGCACAGAAGTTGGCGTTGTGCCTGGGGAGGTCGATGATCGCCGGTCCGCGACATGTTCTGCACTTCGACCCCGCCGCGACCATCATGCACCCCCGGAGATCACCGGACGAATCTCGACGATGTCGTCATCGAGCAGTTCGGCGTCGCCCGGCACGAGTGTGCCGTTGCGGATCACGAGATGTGACTCGCGATTCAACTCAAGCTTCGTCAGCAACGCATGCACCCTGCGCGGGCCGTCCATTTCGATCTCGCGGCGCGGGTTGCGCAACAGGACCTTCACTAGTTCTTGCGAGCGCGACGAGCTTCACGGCGCCCGGCCGGGGGCGGGATCGCCGTGATGCAGACGGTCTGTCCGGGCTGCAGCACCTCCCTCGCAACGAACTCCGGAACTCGCCCCATCACCCTTTTGTAGAACCGTGGCGCCCACACGATTGCTCCGACGGCCATCCACCCGCGGCTACCGCCGAGCAAGCCCTTGAATATCGCGTTGCGACGAAGCGCGACGGTGGGCGACAGGATGCGTGCGCGGGAGGCCACGGTCAGAGCCTGCGGATCTCGACCAACGTGGTCTTCTTCTTGCCCCGCCGACTACCGAGGAAGAAGAAGATGAGCAGCAGCACGATGCCTCCGACGACACCGACCGTGACCAAGGTGCTCTTCTTGTCGTCGACGCGCCCTTGGACGTTTTCCTGAAGCTGACGAAATTGTGATTCGAGGTCATCGCGCGTGATCCGTTGATGCGCCATCATCGGCTCCCTTTCTGCAAGGTCTTCTTCTTCGAGATCCGCCACGCGGCGATCCCCATCACGGCAAGGCTGGCCACGAACGCGAACAGGTACGGCAACATGGTCGTCCAACTACCTCGAAACGACTTGCCGAACTCGTTCTGCACCATTCGCAGCACGCCGAGCACCAACAAGACACACCCAGCGCCCAGCAACGCGGCGCCCGCTGCACCCGCTGCCAACCACCTACCGGCGCCCTTGATCGGTCCGATTGTTTCCTGTTTCGCATACTCCTTGACGAGGTCGATGACCTCGCTGATGGAGGCGGAGTCACGTTGCGAGGTGGACCTGTCCTTGTCGGGCACGGCCCTATGTGTAGCACGCCGACGGGTCGATCCTCTACAGATCAACCCAGCCGGAATAGCAACCCGGCCTCGACATCGTCGAGCAATCCGTCGATCACGTCGAGGCGCGTCGCGGGATCCGCGGCGCACAGTGCCGCGTACTGATCGACCGGCCCGAACGGGCTGATCGCAGCAAGCAGAAAGCTGTCGGATGAAGCATCACCCGACAGTTCGCCCTCTGGCACGTTGGAGCGATCCCCCATTTCCACGGCGAGCCCGGCACACCGCCGCGCATGCGTTGCGGTGGCCGCCATGCGGTCGAACGAAACTTCTGCATCGCCGTCCGGCCATTCCTCTACCTCGGCGCGTGGATAGGGATCGTCGTCCAACCATTGTGCGATGCGGATTCGACGAGTGCCGACCGTGATGACCGCGAACCGGCCTTCATCCATCGCCGCGACCTGAAGCATCCTGGCAACGACACCTACGTCCGATCGGGTGTCGCCTCCGCCCACCTCACTGCCGCGATCGATCAGCACGACACCGAACTCGGGATGCGTTGCCTCGAGGCAATCACGTACGAGCTGTTGGTACCTCGGCTCGAACACATGCAGCGGCAGTACGACGCCCGGCAACAGAACCGTGCCCAAGGGGAACATCGGCATCGTCACCATTGGTCATCAACGAGGTGCAAGGGTCTCGACGGTCGGGCCCGTCGGGTACGGGGCGAGCGCCTGACCCAGCTGGTCCCAGAGCGCCTTGTAGTTGTTGGCGATGCACTGCCCATTTTGCAGCAGGACGAACTCGATTGCGCCTCCGCCCGACTGCGGGACGTAGCCGCCGAGAGACTTCGCGCCGAGTTGGCCCGGGTTGCAGTTCGGGTTGAGCGTGCCGGTCTTGCCATGGAGCTTGCCGGCCAGGGGACTATCGGCGAACACATCGAACAGGGTTCCACCGGCTGCGCCTGCGACGGGCATCCCTTCACCCACGGCATCGGTGGCCGATCCGTGGTCGAGCACGCCGAGGATCGTCGCGCACGTCAGCCGGCTGGCGTCCGACAGCCCGGACCCGTCGACCAGGCTCACGCCTGCTGTCGGCACGCCCCACAACGCCAATCGCTCCATGATCACCTGCAGGCCTGCGCTGCGCGTCCCCTCGCCCTTGACCTGATATCCGATCTCTTTGAGCATCATCTCCGCTGTGTTGTTGTCGCTGGTGGTCAGCATCTCGGCGAGGATCGCCGGCAGCGGCTGCGACTTCACCTCGGCGATCGTCGCCCCGCCGGTCGCAAGACCAGCTGACGCGTCACCGCCAACCTTGACGCCACGGTCCTCGAGCAGGCTTCGCAGCACCGTTGCCGCGCCGAGGGCAGGATCCTTCGCCGAAACTTGTGGCGTCTGCCATGAATCGTTGGCCAGCAAGGCATCGATCGGACCGGCCTGAGTGACGTGATCGGCGGCAGCCCACGTCGGGGCGAAAAACTCGTCGTCGTACCGCGATCCGTCACCGATCACACTTCCCGTGATCTTGGTGACGCCGACCTGTTGGATCACGTCGACAAGCGACTCGAAGGACGTCTCGTTGAACGGTGGCCACTTCGGGTTGTTGCCGTTCCACCAACTGCTGGCGAGCACAGGGTCGCCTCCACCGACGAGGTAGAGATCGCCCTGGACCACGCCGTCGGCGCCGAGTGCACCGACGACCTTGGTTGAGTAGGTGAAGCCAGGGCCGAGCACGTCGAGCGCCACCGCGGCGGTGAGGATCTTCAGGTTGCTCGCCGGCGACAATGGGATGGTCTCGTTCTTGGCGGCAACCAGTTGCCCGTCGATGGCCAATGCGAAGCACCGGTTGTCGTCGACGGAAGCGAGCAGCGGCTGCAAGGCTGCTTGCAACGCCGTGATGTTGACCTGTCGCGACAAGACGCCAGGTGCGCGGCGAACCGACAGCAACGGTGTGGTCATGGCCGCCGGGAGTGTCGCCGGATCGGGCGACACGGGCTGAACGACCGGGGGCGGACGGCGAGCGTCGGCGAAGCGCCAGAAGGCCCCGAGGCCCGCTGCGGGGATCAACGCCAGCACGACGAGCACCGGTACCGGATTGATCCGTCGCCTGGCCATCAGTTCAGACCCCGACTGCGGCGGAACTCTGCATAGCGATAGAGGTGATCCAGGGCGGTGACCGCGCGGCTGCCGCTGGCGTAGCAGAGCCTGCCAGTGACCCTGACAGCTGCTGGACCCGGGTTGTCGGGATCGGCGACCGCCAACTCGGTGGCTGTCAGGATGGGCTTGTCGTAGCGGCGGGCGAGCTCGTCGGCCGCCTCGGCAAACCGTTGGTCCTGGCGCTCGTGATACGAAACGATCCTGTCGAGCCCATGATGTGGATGGAAGCCACCTTCTCGCATCAGCCGGGCCTCGTTGCTCTGGATCCCGAGCCCGAGGTAGATCACGGCATGCACAGCAGGGTGGGCTGCGATCATCTCCATCACTTCCGGGATCGTGTCGCGCGTTTCACCGCCCGCACAGTCCACCGGGTTGTTACGGCTCCACCGCGCAGGCAGCTTCGTATCGATCTGCTCCATGAGGTTGTCGGGAAGCTGCATCAAGACCAATCCTCCGGTGCGAGCGATCGCATCGGAGGTGACAACTCCCCATCCACCGGCGGTAGTCAGCACCACGACGTTGGGACCTCGAGGCAATGGCTGTGTTGCGAAGGTGGCAGCCGCGTCGAACGCCTCCTCCACGGTGACGGCACGCGTGACACCTGACTGCCGGCATGCACCGTCGAACACCTTGTCGTCTGCTGCCAACGCGCCTGTGTGGCTGGCCGCCGCCTTGGCGCCGCCCTCGGAAGCGCCTCCTTTGACGACGACCAGCGGCTTGCGACTGGCCACCGACGTGAAGGTCTCGAGCAGCGCTCGACCATCGACGATTCCCTCCACGTAGGCAAGCGACACAGCGGTCTCGGGGTCGTCGGCATACCAATCGAGGTAGTCGCCGGGAGTCACCGCGGCTGCATTGCCGGCCGATACAGCGCGGCTGATACCGACCCCGGTCTGGCGGGCGAAGTTGAGGAAGCTGCTGACGAGGTTTCCACTCTGACTCGCGACGGCGATGCGACCACGCGGCGGGTACGGAGCGACGATCTGTGCACACAGGTTCGCCGGTGTGCTGACGAGTCCCTGCCCGTTGGGCCCAGCAAGGAGGAGGCCGAGCTTGTCCGCCAGCGTCACCAGCTCCGCTTCCGCCTCGCGTCCGGCCGGGCCAGCCTCGCCATAGCCCGCGCTGGTCA